>CAZWDT010000003.1:0-66974 GCA_964632755.1 uncultured Methanotrichaceae archaeon | reverse complement strand
AGGTGGCAAAGGGCGAGCTCTGCAAGGGGGGGAGCTCTTCGATGAGTTCTCTTTTCCACGGATCCCCGGGCTCTCAGTCAAGTGCGTGGCGAGCGTCGTTGTGGGAAAAGATCGGAAGCATATTTGGATAAACGCCTTTTATCGGCCAAATCATGCTCACATCACAATCTATATCTATCATTATGTAAATATAGTCAGACGTGTTAATTTGGAGGGTTAGATTTGAGATGGATACCGATTACGCTATCTTGCTCGATGGTTCTTCTCGCCTTGATGAGTCCCATCGTTGGAGATAATGATGGAGGCGACTTTCTCGGGTCGCTCATCGGTGGCGAGGGTATTATCGGAGGCGGTGGTACGACCACCCCCGATATCGGCGGCCTCATAGGAGGTGGCTCGACCGTCCCGCCAATCTACGATCACTGCACCAGCAACGGCGGGACGGTCTCAGGAGGCAACTGCGTCTTCTCGGACGGCTCCTCTTGTGAGCTGTGGGCCTTCTATAGGGGCGAGTGCAGCCCCACGCCTGCGCCGACGCCCATGCCCGGCCCGGTTGGCCCTGTGATAGGGCCCGGAACGGAGAATCCGGCCGCGGCCAGATGCGTGCAGCAGGGCTATGAGTCGAGAAACGGGCGCTGCTACTTCCCGGACGGCACCTCGTGCGATGAGTGGGCCTTCTACTATGGAAGCTGCAGCTATAATCCCCAGCCCTCGCCGATCGGCGGAATGCCCAATCCCGCCTCACAGAATTGCGCTGATAAAGGTTATCAGTCCAAGATCGTGACGAATCCCGACGGCAGCCAGACCGGCTACTGCGTCTTTCCAGATGGCTCCTCCTGTGAGGAGTGGGCCTTCTATCGGGGGACTTGCAGCTACAACCCAGAGCCGGTTGGCCAGCCGGGTGTGAGGACCTTTACATTCCAAGCCGTGGGTGCAGGCGAGACCGATATCGTATTCAAGCTGGTCGGGCCGGACGGCACCGTCAAGGATGTAAGAACAAAGCATGTTGTCGTACATTCCTGAGGTGGTAGATATGAACGCAGTACTTATTATGCGAAGTAAGGTCTCTGGAGTTTACCGCGTATCGGCGATCTTCTTCGTTCTGATCGCCCTATGCTCCGGAACCGCGCTCGCCGGATTCGGGGGCGAGAGCCCTGCGGCTACGGGAGCGAACGCATCGCTTCCCTCGCTGGAGGCGACGACGACGGCGACAACGGCAACAGCCCAGGTAGGGGCCGCTGCCCAGCTGGGAGCTGTTGCCCCCACATCCGACGTTTCCGCGCCGGAGGCGCTGGCAATGACCGAGGCGCCATCCTCTGGGGAGCGGATGAGCCTTACGACCTTCAGCGCAACTCCCTCATCCCAGTTCTACTACGGCGGATCCTACTTGGGATTGAGCAGGCTCGTCCTTTCGCGAAGCGCACCGGCGCTCTGGGTTGAGACGTCGGCTGGATGGGCATGGTCTGCCCTCTGCCCCCAGGGTAGCTGGATGAGGATGCTGATCTACGTCCCAAGGTCGGGAAACCTCATCATCTACGAGATCTATCCGACGGGGGCGACAGAGAGCACGAGCCTGGGACGGGTCTACTCAGGATACAGGACCATCCCGTTCTATGGTGATATGGTCGGCAGGCATTACACCTTCGTTGCCCTCGATGACGTCCCAAGCAACGCGGTCCTTGTCGATGTAACATCCAGGCCCCTGCCTCCGCGCCCAAGCGGCGGCATTCCTGTAGGAACCCAGTTCTCGGTCTCTTTGTCGGAGAGCCCCACGACCGGCTATCAGTGGGTGGCAGAGTTCGACAACAGGATAATTCGAAAGGTGGGGGATAAGTTCGTCCAGAGCTCGACCGGCATTGGATCCTCGTTTGGTGGGTCGAGCGATATACAGATCTCCGTATCGAGCAACGTCCAGCTCGATGGGAACTCGATCAATGTGGTTGGAGGGTCCGTTTGAGGGAGCCCCAAATTCGAGGGGGCTATAAGGAGGATATGATGATGATGATGCGCTACATTAGAACGATCGTTGGAATCTTGCTGATGCTCGCGTTGCTCGGCATGGCGAGCGCTGACACGGTGATCATCGAGGCTGGCGAGTACGCGATAGTGCAGGACCTGGATCTTGCGGTCAATACGAGCGAGGAGCTGGGGGAAGGAGTATTCGTATATCCCCTCGTAGTGAGGGAGATGAACTTCTCCCAGAAGACCCTATTCGCGCTCAACCTCTCGTCGGATCGGATCTTCTCGATCGGCACTGCGGTGATGAGGATGGAGGATCTCTACAACTCGACGTTGGTCCTCAACACCTCGGCGAGCCTGGAGCTCAAGACCTCTCCAGACCCAGTCGAGATCAACGCCACCCCTTACGGGAATGAGGCCTTCTTGGCTACGGAAAACCTAACGGTAAGCCCCGCGAAGATGGTCACCGTCGGAAGGATGCGGCCGGTCGAGACGATGCTCTATCGTAAGGACTGGTCCGGCGCTTTCTCAAACGCCCCTCCGGAGTACTTCGTCTTCTTCCCCGTGGACGATCGCACAACATGCGAGATCGTCTCGGCCTACGGCATTCCCACATCGATGGATATGGCAGTCTTCGAGGATCTCCTCGGGAGGATCGATATACTGCCCTGGGACGCAGTCTCGGTTAGCGTTGAGGCCCCGCCGTCAGCCTGAACTCGCCATGACGAAGGGGCGCTTTTCCCGCCGCCCCTTCCTTCTCTTTTATCGGCGCAGCGCCAAATCCTTTCGAAATCGATTTATCATTAGAGAGGAAAGGGCAAGATATGCAGGACTACTCCATCAACCAGTTCATCGAGCTTGCGGGCACCCCCCCATTGGACATTGAGATCTGCGATGTAACTCTCAGGGACGGCGAGCAGATGCCTGGAGTGGTCTTTCGGTCCGAAGAGAAGCTTGACATCGCTCGCAGCCTCGACGAGATCGGCGTCGATATAATCGAGGCCGGATTTCCCGTCGTCTCCAAGGCCGAGAAGGCCGCGGTAAAAGAGGTCTGCAACCTCGGCCTCAATGCCAAGATATCCGCGCTCTCTCGTTCCAATCGGGCCGACGTCGATGCAGCAATCGACTGCGGCGTGGATATGGTCAGCGTCTTCATCGCCACATCCGACCTTCATCTGCGCCACAAGCTTCACATGAGCTGCGAGGAGGCGGTAAGCACCGCCTTGGATGCTGTGGAGTACGCCAAGGATCACGGCCTCATCGTTCGGTTCTCCGCCGAGGACGCAACCAGGACCGGGTTCGAGACGTTGCTTGGGATTTATCGGAAGGCCGAGGAGTATCGCGCCGACTACATCAGCGTGGCAGATACGGTCGGCATTCTCAACCCCCGCACTACATACTACATGATAAGGGAGATCAGGAAGAGGGTGAAGATCCCCATCTGCATGCACTGCCACGACGATCTGGGCCTTGCTCTCGCAAACACCCTTGCCGGCGCGGAGGCCGGGGCAAAGCAACTTCATACGACCGTTAACGGCATAGGAGAGCGCAGCGGAAACACGCCCTTGGAGGAGCTTCTCGTGGCCTTGAGGGTGCATCACGGCGTGGATCGCTACGACCTCTCCAGGCTCAAAGGCCTCTCAACAATGGTCTGCAACTACTCCGGAGTTCCCGCATCCAAGAACAAGGCGGTGGTCGGGGCAAACGCCTTCGCCCACGAGTCCGGAATCCATGTGGCTGCAGTACTGGAGGAGCCGCGCACATACGAGCTCTACTCGCCCGAGATGGTTGGCGCAGACCGCATGATCATCATCGGCAAGCACACCGGTGCCAAGGCCTTGAAGTACATAACTCAGCGCATGGGCTATGACCTCGATAAGAAGGACCTCTGCCAGCTCGCGGAGAAGGTCAAGACCTGCAGCGAGTTCAAGAGGCCGATCTCTTGCGACGAGCTGCGCAATCTGATACTGGACCTGGACATAGAGTTCGTCTACAATGGTCCGTGAAGATGAAATAAGACTGCATCATCACCTTTTTAGATCATGTCTGAAATAGAACTCGATATCATCTCAGCCGTAAGGCACGAGCTTGAGGCGAGCGCCGACGAGGGCGTATTGGAGAGCTCCAAACGCTTCTTCAAGGAGGAGGTAAGGCTCTACGGGGTGAAGGCAGCGGCCGTAAGGGGGATCGCCAAAAAATATTTTAAACACATCTCCGATAAAAACAAAGAGGAGATCTTCGTCCTATGCGAGGATCTCTTGAGGTCGGACTTCGGCGAGGAGGCCTTTATAGCCTTCGAATGGACCTATTACCTCAGGAAGGATTACGAGCCGGTCGACTTCCCCATGTTCGAGAGATGGATTCGAGATTATGTGAATAACTGGGCAAAGTGTGATACATTTTGTAACCATTCCGTCGGAGCCTTCCTCGAGAAGTACCCTGGCTACATAGTGGAACTCAAAAGCTGGGCCAGATCAAAGAACAGATGGCAGAAGAGGGCCTCGGCCGTCTCACTAATACTTCCCGCCAGAAAGGGCATCTTCCTCGATGAGGCGCTCGAGATCGCAGACATCCTCTTGATGGATGAGGACGACATGGTCCAGAAGGGCTATGGATGGCTGCTGAAGGAATCGAGCAAGGCGCATCGAGATGCGGTATACGAGTACGTGATGCGGAATAAGGCGACTATGCCCAGGACAGCATTGAGGTATGCCATAGAGAAGATGCCCGAGGAGATGAGAAGGGAGGCGATGAAGAGGTAAAATAGGTGAGGTCCCCTTTTGAGGACCGCGGGCTCGCCCTTATCATCCTCCATGCGATTCCCGGCAAGCATCATACGTTCGGCGGCCTTGGAGTTCCGGGCAGGAAGCGCCCATACCCCGGTCGCACGCAGAGATCGTCGTCCCATACCACAATGCCCCGGATCAGCGTCATCGTAGGGAAGATGCCTCGCTTTCCCTCGTATGGCGTCCAGTCTGCTTTGCTATGAAGCCTGTCCGCCTTGATCTCGCGGGGCTCTCTGGTATTGACCAAGACGAGGTCGGCGTCCTTTCCAACCATTATCTCCCCCTTGGCCTTGAGGCCGAGGATCTCCGCCGGCCTCCTGGATAGGCAATCGACCATCCGATCGAGCGCGAGGAGGTTTCGGCGAACCGCCATCAGCATGAGCGGTAGCATCGTCTCCACACCTGGGACGCCGGGCGGGGCCTCCCACAGGTCGTCCCCCTTCTCCTCGGGCAGGTGGGGCGCATGATCCGAGGCCACGATATCGATCTCGCCGCGCCGGAGGCCAGCCCAGAGGGCCTCGTTGTCCGCAGCCTCCCTCATGGGGGGGTTGGTCTTCAGGAAGGTGCCTAGAGAGCGATAGTCCCGGCGGCTGAATATCAAGTGATGAGGCGTTACCTCACAGGTGATACGAGGCCCAGTTGATCGCAGGAGCGCAAGGCCCTCTCCTGTGGAGATGTGGCAGATGTGTGCCCTTCTGGATCGGGTGAGGACGTCTTCGATCGCCTTCGTCTCCGCCTCGGGGGGACGGGCTCGGGAGTAGGAATCGGCCTCCTGTAGGTGCAAGAGGGGCGCTGTGGAGCGCTCTATCACGGTGCCGTCCTCTGCATGGATGGTCAGGAGGGCGCCGAGCCGATCTGCCTTTGCGATGAATGACCCCAGCTCCTCGCCTGTGTGCTGGTAGGTGAATACCTCCCCGATCGCAGCTGCCCCTAGCGCTATTAGCTCCTCCATCTCCCCTGGCCCGCCGTTCAGGCAGAAGTCCACGACCGAGGCCCTCCGGGCGATCTCCAGCTTGAGCCTGAAGGACCTGGCGGTCCATGTTGGCGGGATGGTGTTTGGCTGGTCCACGACCGTCGTAACACCGCCCGCGATTGCGGAGGTTGAGCCGCTCAGCCAGTCCTCCTTGTGGGTCTGGCCGGGGTCTCGAAAGTGCACGTGGGAATCGATCGCCCCCGGTAGCACCAGAAGTCCCTTGGCGTCGATCTCTTGATCTGCACGATGGTCCCCACCGAGCGCGGCGACCCGGCCATTTCGAACGAATATATCCAGGTTCTGGATCTTTCCCGAGGCGTAGACCCGGCCGTTTTTTATAGCCAGGTCCATCCTCTCAGAGCTTATATCCGAACCTCCTCAGCATGCCTCTCCTCTGGGTGCGATCCTCCTCCTCCTCTGCTCCCTTGGGGGGGCTTCCGTCGATCACTCCCAGTATCCCGCGTCCGCTCTTCGTAGAGGCGACGATTGCCTCGACCGGGTTTGCCGTTGCGCAGAATATTCCACAGACCTCTTGCACAGCCTTGATGGCGTTGAGGACGTTGATCGGAAACGCCTCTTTGAGGAGGATGACGAATGTATGTCCACAGCCCAGGGCAAGCGAGTTCTCCTTGGCGGCCTCGATGAGCAGCGGATCGTTTCCCTCCAGCCGTACCAGGCATGGCCCGCTCGCCTCTGAGAAGGCCAGGCCGAACAAGGCGTTCGGGGCCGTTCCAGCTATTGCCTCGTAGAGGTCCTCAGCGGTCTTTATGAAATGGCTCTGTCCCAGGATCAGATTGGAGTCCGCCGGGATCTCTATCCTAACCGTATGCAGCTCCATGATATCTCCTCGAAGGGATCTTGGGACGGATGGGACTTATAGTTATGCAAGCCCTTCTTTTGGTCAGTGACAACGTTTATACGATCTTGGGTAGTTAATAATCCAGTATCATGAGGAAGATCGAGTATTGTCCCCTGAGTATGAAAGAGCTGCTCGTCAAGATGAAGGATACGAGCGAGCTGATGGTCGATCTTGGATACTCTGCGGTCCTCTACGGCGATGAGGATCTGGCGATGGAGGTGCTCCGCCTGGAGGAGAAGATGGACCTCTACGACTATCACGCTCAGATCTCGGCCATGCTCTCCGCCCGCACCGTCGAGGATGCAGAGGCCTTGTCCGGCATCCTCCAGATAGCGGCCGCCGCTGAGATCATATCCAACGCCGCTGGAGATATCGCAAAGATCGTCCTCTTTACTACAGGCATCCCCTACGAGCTGAAGAGGGACCTGCGCCAGGCCGAGGAGACATTGACAAGGGTCGCAGTCCATCCGGACTCCAAGGTGCTGGGTCGTTCTCTCGGCGATCTCAGGTTGGAGACTGAGACCGGGATGAGGGCGATCGCTATTCGCCGGGGGGATAGCTGGATCTACGATCCCGATCCGGAGACCGTGCTTCGCAAGGGCGATATCCTCTTTGCTCGTGGCCACGACGAGGGATTGCCCCTTCTCTTCGAGATGGTGACGGGCAAGGTCTATCACCACAAGGTCCAGGAGCCAAGCGGCGTTGAAGCAGATCTCGCAAGGGCGGTCGACATAATCGTCGAGATGAAGAACCGATCCGAGCTTGCGATTGGCCTCGCCTACATGGCGGTGCTCTTCGAGAACGAGGACGTGGCCTATGCAGTCGACGAGATCGAGGGCCAGATGGACGCCATGAGGTCAGAGCTACAGTTATGGGTGCTCGAGGCAGCGAAGCACGTTGAGGATGTGGAGGGCCTGCGAGCCCTGCTTCAGCTATCGGTCTCGACTGAAATCATCAGCGATGCCGCCCTCAAGATATCGGACGTCGTTTTAAGGGACGTCGAGCTACACCCAATTCTCGCTATGGCGATCAGGGAGTCGGACGAGACCATCGCTCGCGTGGAGATCCAGCCTGGGGCCCCAATGGTCGGAAAGTCCCTAAAGGACCTGCAGCTGGAGACGGAGACAGGGATGTATGTCCTCGCGCTGAAGAGGGGGGACCGATGGACCTACAATCCTCGCGCCAAGACGGTCATCGAGGCTGGCGACCAGATCTTCGCCCGGGGCACGAGGAGCGGAGAAGAGGAGCTTCTCGCCCTCTCCTCAGCAAAGAAATGATAGCAGGCCCTCTCAGGCCTTCCTTCTGCCCTTCCCCTTCTTAGCGGTCGGCCTCCTCTTCGGGCTAAGGATGGCCGTCGTCAGGTAATAGACTGACGAGAATAGCGCTGCCGCTATAACTGCCTGGAGGGTCGCAGTCATCGGGTCCACCCCTCGGGCGAGCCATAGATATATTTCGTAGATCACGAAGACGACTCCCCCCATCAGCAACGACTGGCGCATTGGGTCGAGTCCCTTCAAGCGGGCCATATAGAACTGCAGGTTCATCTTAACACCTCAGCGGCGGAGACCCCATCCTTCAGGGTGGGGAGGAGCCGCGTACCTAGATACCGAGAACTATATATCAACTGAACATCTTCTTCAGTGCGATGCTTCAAACCTTGATGGTCAAGCTGAACCCTAGCAAGAAGCAATATCAGATGCTTCTCGATACCATGCGCCGCTTCAATGAAGCCTGCAATGTGATTGCAGGAGTGGCTTTTGAGATGCGCAAGGCCAACAAGGTTGAGATCCACAAAGCCGTCTATTACGACATCCGCGAGAGGTTTTGTCTCTCCTCTCAGCTTACGGTCAGAGCCATTTCCAAGGTAGCCGAAGCCTACAAGCGAGATAAGTCCATTAAACCAGAGTTTAGGCTGGATGGTGCTATTGTCTATGATCAGAGAATCCTTACCTGGAAGGGGCTTGAAGCGGTCTCCCTGATCACCCTCGAAGGCAGGCAGCTTATCCCGGTCAGAATCGGTGATTACCAGAAGACCAGGATGGATAGGGTCCGTGGTCAGGCTGATCTGATCCTTGTCAAAGGAATTTTCTACCTTTGTGCTGTCGTAGAGGCTCCTGAGGCATCCCCATATGATCCCGTCGATGTTATCGGGGTCGATCTTTGCGTGAAGAATCTTGCCGTAGACAGTGATGGAGAAGTGCATTCCAGTCAGCAGATTCGAGATACGAGGAAGAGGTCCGATAAGCTGTTGGGCAGACTTCAAAGCTGTGGTACTAAGAGTGCCAAGAGGCATTTGAAGAAGCTCTCTGGTCGGATGGCGAGATTTGCCAAAGATAGCAATCACCGAATCTCTAAGACCTTGATCACGAAGGCTAAAGACACCTATTCCCTGATATCCCTTGAAGATCTTAAGGGGATCAGAGAAAGGGCAACGGTTCGAAAGTCTCAGAGACGTGATCACGAGTCCTGGAGCTTTGCGCAGCTCAGAGAGTTTGTCACCTACAAGGCCGTTATAGCTGGCGTACCTTTGGTCTTTGTAGACCCTGCTTACACCTCCCAAGAGTGTCCTATCTGCCATTATGTCTCCAGATCTAACCGTCGCACGAGGGACGAATTCTGTTGTACCTGCTGTGGCTTCTCTGGCCCGGCTGACAACGTGGCAGCTCTGAACATCAGAGCAAGGGTAGAAGTCAACCTGCCTATTGTAGCCCGATTTTTTGCGGAGTTACAAGCCCCATCCTCCAGGGTGGGGTAGTTGACCTGCGAGATAATGAGCCTTCTCCTCACAGGTAGACTGTCTCTTGTAGTCGGTCAATCCCATCTCTATCGAGCCTTCCCGTCCTGCTGAGGTAAAGCCTCGTCCACCAGACGGTCGTAAGGGGTGCGATCACGGCAAGGCTCAGCGCCATGTTGATCAGAGGCCAGAGGATGGCGACCCCTCCTTCAGGATGCACCTGGCCCGGAAGGCTGATGGCGAGCGATATGGCAAGGGTGATGATCCAGATCATGAAGACGTCGAAGGGATTCTCCCTGAAGAAGCCCATCCCCCGGCGGATGGCCTCGATTGGCCCCATTCCCTCCACGACGAGGGCATATGGCGCGAGTGCAAGCGCTAAGGATGCCGCCAGGGCAAAGGCGATCATCAGCATAGATCCCACCATAAGCGTGAGGGTCGTCGATGTGTCCATCATCGCCGCCTTGCCCTCGGCTACCATCTGGAGGGCTTCGAGTCCCGAGAGCTGCACCAAGAGCCCTGCTGTCAAAAGCCCGATTGCGAGGGCCCCTGCCATCATTATCGCCATAATCATCAGATTGGCTAGGTACATGCTGGCAAAGTGCCTGCGTCCACCAGCCCACATGATGCCGAGGCCGGACTTTCCCTCGAGAGTGCCTTGGTGTGCCATCTCGATTGCCCCAGCGGTGAAGAAGGCAGTGGCTGCGAGGATAACAAGAAGCGTGCCGATGATCGCAAGGATGCTGGGAGTTGATGTCAGTATCTCGGCGATATCGGAGATGTCGGCCTCCTCGATGGGTTGAGAGGCGAAAAGCAGGGCGACCAGGGCCATGGCAAGGATTCCAATCATTCCTGCCTGGAGGATGAATGGCACCGCAAGGGAGAGGTTATTCCTCCATGTTCCAAATCCCCTTTGTATTAACGTGCTCAGGTTCTCGTACATTTCGTCCCCTCAGGCCAGGCCCTTCCAGATCTGGTCTCCCACGTGGTGGAGCGACCGGACCGCTTTTCCCTCGCCATGCATCTCCGGACCGGGGACAAGGGCTCTGCCTACGGCAAGCGGCTTTCCGTACCGCTCCTCCGCCACGACGACCAGGTCTCCTTCCTGTATCCCCGGATCGGCCTTCACGATTCCCGGACACATCACATCCGCCCCGTTGGTGATGAAGCGAACCGCGCCCGAGTCCACAACGACAACCCTCTTCACCGGGCGAAGCTCTATTGCCCCCAGCACGGTGAAGAATGGCATGCCCTCGATCATCATGAGATTCGGCTTGCCGTCGACGAAGACCAGGTCGATATCCCCATCGGTCTCCGCCAGCTCCAGGGAGGCCCTCTGCAGTGTAGAGGGCTCCGCGAGGAGGGGTTCTATCAGGCCGACAACCCTCTTGGCCTCGCTCGCCTTGAGGTGGTGCCTGGATTTGATCTTCATGAGGGTGGATTTTCCGACAGGTTTAAATAGGCAACGTGCAACCTGGGGCGATAATGCCTTTGTTTATTAGGCTGGAGAGAGGGCAATGGCTCAGAGACCGCTTGATATTTTGAATGAATCGCTCAACGGGCCGGTAATTGTCAAGCTCAAGGACGGAAGGGCTTTCCGGGGAGAGCTTCAGGGTTACGATATTCATATGAACTTGGTGCTTGATAGCACCGAGGAGATAGCCGACGGGGCTATGGCTCGCAATATCGGCACAGTGATCGTGCGAGGGGACAACGTAGTTTATATATCTCCATGAGGTGCAATAGATGACCAAAGGCACTCCTTCCATGGGCAAGCGACAGAAGAAGGTGCATGTCCGTTGCCGTCGCTGCGGCAGCATATCCTTCAACTATCGCAGAAAGGTCTGCGTAGCTTGCGGATTTGGCAAGACGAAGAAGATGAGAAGCTATAAGTGGATGAGGAAGTCCGGCTATTAGGTTGTGGCTATGCACGATGCTTGCGGCGTGGTGGGCATCTCCTTATCGGATACAGCCGCCAACGTCTCCAAGCAGATCTATTATGCCCTCTATGCCCTCCAGCATAGGGGGCAGGAGTCGGCGGGGATCGCAGTACACGATGGGAAGGTAATTCGGACCCATCGGGGCATGGGCCTCGTCTCCGAGGTGTTCGACGAGGCACAGCTCGGCTTGCTACGTGGAAATGTGGGCATAGGCCATGTGCGTTATGCCACGACCGGCGCATCGTGTATTGAGAACAGTCAGCCGCTCATGGCCAAGTACAAGGACGGAGCGGTAGCTGTAGCTCATAACGGCAATCTAATCAACTCCGGCGAGCTGCGCGAAGAGCTTCAGACGGCTGGTGACATCTTCTACTCAACCTCCGATACGGAGGTGATGGCCCATATCTTCGTCAAAGAGCTCATGAGGCACGACCTGGTTGAGGCCGTGAGGGGGATGATGCGGGCGATCCGTGGCTCGTACTCCCTGGTCATGTTATTGGGGGATATGGTCCTCGGCATCAGGGACCCATTGGGGATCAAGCCTCTCTGCTTGGGCCAGGTGGACTCGGGCTACATGGTGGCCTCGGAGAGCATTGCCATGGATACCTTGAACGGCCGGCTCATAAGAGACGTCAGGCCCGGGGAGATGGTGGTCATTCGGGGGGGGGAGATGACCAGCTATCAGCTCGCCCGCTGCCAAGGCCCCAATTATTGCGTTTTCGAGTACATCTACTTCGCAAGGCCGGATAGCATAATGGAGGGCCGGCTGATCTACGATGTGCGGGTGAACATCGGCGGTATGCTCGCAGAGGAGCATCCCGCCGATGCCGATACCGTAACTCCAATCCCCGATTCCGGCATCACATTAGCGGTGGGATACCATCAGCGCTCGGGAATCAGGTACAAGGAATGCCTGATGAAGAACCGGTACATCGGCCGCACGTTCATCATGCCGGACCAGTCGATGAGGGAGGCCGCAGTCCGGCTGAAGATGAACACCATTCGCCCGAACATCGAGGGGCATGAGCTGGTCCTCGTGGACGATAGCATCGTCCGGGGAACGACCAGCAGGCGCATCGTGGATATGGTGCGTAATGCCGGGGCGAAGAAGGTGCATGTTAGGATCGGAAGCCCGCCGATCATCGCCCCATGCTACCTGGGAATCGATATGGCGAGCCGCGAGGAGCTGATCGCCGCCTACAAGACGGTCCCAGGTGTGGAGGCGGTGATCAACGCCGACTCCTTGGGATATGTGAGCCACGACGGCCTCGTCAAGGCGATAGGCATACCCAAGGAGCATCTCTGCATGGGATGCCTGACCGGGATCTATCCCCTGGAGATCCCGGGAGAGAGGTGTCAGGTGGCCCAGACCAAGATCACCGAGTACGTTGAGTGATGGCGATCTGGTCGTATGTGAAAGTTACTGAAAACCGCTAGCGTTCTACTTTGCAAAGATGTTGGTGAAATTGACAGCTGGCTTTCGATTCTTGCAAGTTCTTTCAATCCTGGTCTCCCACTCTTTTAGGCACAAAGAGCCGCAGCATATCGATCTGTTGTGCCTAATTAGGTATATAGGCTATTTGGGATAATCAGCATCAATCGCCCACGACCTGCGATCTCGGTTGAGCTAAAAATGGGGAAAAGGCCTTGCCCTACTTCGAGGCCTGTTTCTGTCGTAAAAAATTTTAAAAAAGGAGTGATGTTCCCCCTCATCACTTCGGAGGCTTGGGGGGCCTCATCAGCACGAACGCGATTGCGAAGCCGATTATTGCCACACCGATGATGTATGGAAAGACTCCCATGTAGCTTCCCGTGGCGTCCCTGATATAGCCCGCAAGCATCGGCCCAAGGATCGCACCGGCGCCGTAGGCGGTGAAGACCAGTCCGTAGTTACGGGCGTAGTCCGTAGTGCCGAAGAAGGTCGCCGTTGACGTAGGCCCAATAGCAAGCCAGCCGCCCAGACATCCCCAGAGGATGGCAAAAGCGATGATATATACTGGCACCGAGGGGGCCATGTACATCATGACTGAGGCCAGGGCGATCAGGACGAAGGAGGCCATGGCTGTGTTCCTTGGATTGATCTTGTCCGTCAAAGTGCCGAAGATAGGCCTTCCAAAGCCGTTGAATATGGCAAAGAACGATACCAGACCCGTGGCCATCCCTGCCTCTACCATAACCACTTCCGTGCCCACAGGCTTGGAGACGGAGATGGCCATGAGGCCGGCCATACATCCGATGGTGTAGCAGAGCCACAGACCGAGGAACTGGGGCGACTTGACCATCTGATCACGCTTGAACTCCACGGTCACATGTGCGCCTGGCTTGGGTGCCGGCGGCGTCCATCCTCTGGGTTTCCATCCTGCCGGGGGGAAGGTTAGGGGCATGGATAGCACCACAATGATGATCAGGAAGGCGATGCCGAAGAGCCGGAAGGTGTTCAAGACGCCTGTGCTGGCGATGAAGTAGTTGGCCAGGGCTGCGGTGAAAACTGCGGAGAATCCGAAGCCCAGGACGGTAAATCCAACAGCTGTACCCCTCTTATCCGGGAACCACCTAGCAGCGACGGCCACAGGACATCCGTAGGCAATTCCAACTCCCAGGCCAGCGACCACGCTGTACATGATGTATAGCATGGATACCGGGTTCGAGAACTGGGTGACTGTGGAGGCCAGGAACCAGCCCAGAGCGGTCAGCACGCCGCCAACGAGGGTTACCTTCTTCGGCCCGAACTTCTCTATGTATGGGCCAGTCAAGGGCATGGCGAGCGCGAAGACTGCCAGGAATACTGTGAAGGGCATGAGTACTTCTGTGCGGCCGACTCCTAGGTTAAGTCCTGCTGGGTCGTTGAACAGCTCCAGAAGAGGACCGACGAAGATGCTCCACGAATAGATGCTTCCGAGACAGAGGTTGATTACCATCCCTATAAAGACCAGTGCCCACCGTCCCTTTTCAGCTTCCATACCTAATATGCTATCGCTATCAGTCATAAATATTATATCTCCTTCATATATGTTATACAAATTCTTTACACTCACCACTATTCTGAACCTCACCGGTGCAGTAGATCTTCCTCCGCGAAACCCTCCTTTACCCCAGATATCGCATCCAAAACAATATCTGATAGACTGACCTAAATTTGTTTTAACCTCTATTTAAGAGTAGCGCCAATTATCAAATTTATCCATTATATAAGTGGGGTGGATCGCGACCCTCCTATGCACCACATCTTTCGTTATATACGTGGCCAACCTCTCTTTCTCGCCTCGCCTCCATGATCTCGTCGATAGTTCTGCGCAAACGATCATTAGATCATGGATGATACATCCACCATCTATGATGGGAATCTCTTTTAGGTGGGATTGCATATTTCTCTAAGGTGAGATGAAATGCTGAAGAGGAACACCAAGACATCATGGAACAGCCGGGAGTCCTGGCCCCAGGTGGCGAGCACCGCCTACGTAGACGATGCGGCGACGGTGATCGGCGATGTGCGCATCGGTGGAGGTGTCTATGTTGCGCCCGGCGTCTCCTTGCGGGCGGATGAGGCCACGCCGATAATAATAGGCGACGAGTGCAACATCCAGGACGGGGTGGTCTTCCACGGGCTGAAGGGATCCTCGATCGAGCTCGGCCGCCGTGTAAGCGTGGCGCACGGGGCTGTTGTACACGGTCCCATTAAGGTTGGGGACGAGAGCTTCATCGGATTCAACGCCGTGGTCCATGCCTCTACACTGGGAAAGCGTTGTTTCGTGGGCCATGGGGCTCTGGTGATCGGTGTCGTGCTCAAGGAGGGACGCTTCGTACCTCACGGCGCGGTCGTCGATGGGCAGGAGGTGGCCGATTCGCTCGGGCCTGTGCCAGACGGCTTAATTGAGTTCAACGACGAGGTCGTGGAGGTCAACTGCGAGTTCGCCAAGGGCTACTCCATCCTCGATAAGACCTGCGATTAGCGGCCCGGCAAGCGCGAAGTGATGAATCCTCCCACTCGTGGGGATGCGGCTGCAGAATTGAATGGGCGATCCCTCGCCAATCTGGCAAGGCTGCCGATCGCTCCCAAGGAGCGGCCGCAATTTTTTGGATCCTCGTTGTTCTATATGGGTGACTTTTTAGGTGAGTGAATGTCTCTCTCACAATTTTGCATGAAAAACTCGCGAAGCATGCTGGTTTTCCATCCTTTGTGCATGAGCCCAAGCGGGATCATGAACGTGTCAACCGCGAATGAACGCGAATTACTTTATCGGATTCGCGTCCATTAGTGTGCATTAGTGGTTTCGTATCCTCAACCGCGAATGAACGCGAATATTCTCCATTAAATCCATTACATTTTAGGTTAGTATTAACTTGTAAATTGCGCTTCCATCGAACATCATGAGTGATAAAGTTTATAATACGTTCAAATGGAACGATGGACCTGCCCAAACTATTCAGCGAAGGGCAAATTTTTCCGAGGCGGCTTTCGCCCGGGAAATGCGGTTACCGTCTTCCTGTCACGGTTGTATACCGATCCGTCAGTGTTTTGCCTGGGAAATTCCGGGCAGTCTCGCTGCCGCGGGCGGCGAAGACATATATATGCCCCTCTCCCTATGGCTGCGCAAGGTGATACTCGATGGCTAAGATCAAAGCGGGCGTTCTCGGTGCTACCGGAGCAGTGGGACAGCGGTTCATCGAAGGGCTAAAGGAGCATCCCTGGTTCGAGCTCTCAAGCATCGCAGCCTCCGAGAGGAGCGCGGGGAAAAAGTACTCGATAGCTGCCAAGTGGCGCCTGGAGAGCGAGCTTCCCAAGGATATCGGCGAGATGACCGTGGTGAACGTCGATCCCGATGAGGTAGAGGCGGACGTTGTCTTCTCCGCCCTGCCAGCGGAGGAGGCGATCAAGGTGGAGGCTGAGTTTGCCGCCGCCGGATTTGCCGTTGCCTCCAACACCAGCTCCTACCGCATGGTAGAGGACGTGCCCCTGCTGATCCCGGAGTGCAACAAGGAGCACCTTGAGATCATCAAGGTCCAGAAGGAGAATCATGGTTGGGATGGGTTCCTCACTACGAACCCCAACTGCACGACCATAATGTTCGCCTTGTCACTCAAGCCCCTTATGAAGTTCGGCATCGAGAAGGTCATTCTCTCCTCGATGCAGGCCATATCCGGGGCTGGCTACGACGGTATTCCCTCCATGGCCATAATGGACAACGTCATTCCGTTCATATCTGGCGAGGAGGAAAAGGTGGAGCGCGAGGCCCAGAAGATCCTCGGGACGTGCGATGGGAAACGGATCCTGCCCGCGGACTTCGAGGTGAGCGCAAGCTGCCATCGAGTTCCTGTGATAGACGGCCATACGGAGGCGATCTGGGTCGCACTCAGGGACGATCCCACTCCTGAGGAGGTTCGTCAGGCTTTCCTCGACTTCGATCCCCAGCTCAGCGATCTGCCGACCGAGCCCAAGAGGGCTATCATCGTCAGGGATGAGCTAGATCGACCTCAGCCCAGGCTCGATCGCCAGGCCGGGCGGGGTATGTCGATCTCGGTAGGCCGGATAAGGTCCGGCATCCGCTACATATGCATGGGTCACAACACAATCCGTGGCGCTGCTGGGGCGAGCATCCTCAACGCCGAACTCTTCCGCAAGGTAGGACTGCTTTGAGATGATCATCGCATGGGAGGTCACCTCCGCCTGCAACCTGGCTTGCGACTACTGTCGGGCCTCGGCAACCCCCTCTCCGGCGGCCGATGAGCTCTCCACGGCGGAGGCGCTCTCCTTCATAGACGAGGTCGCGCCACTTTCGCCGATGTTCATCCTCTCCGGCGGAGAGCCCCTGCTGCGGTTGGATATATTCGAGCTTGCGAGCAGGATCAGCGGCCATGGTCTTAGAGTATCCCTGGCCACAAACGGGACCCTCGTCACTCCGGAGGCGGTCGACTCCATGGTGATCGCGGGAATCGAAAGGGTTAGCGTGAGCCTCGACGGCCTCGAGGCCGAGCACGAGGCCCGTCGGGGGAAGGGCTCTTTCGCTTCCGCCCTCGCCGGGATGGATCTCATGCGTGACCGCCTGGACTTCCAGATCAACATGACGGTAACCCGACGGAATTATGGCCAGGTCGAGGCGATCATGGATCTGGCCGAGGAAGTAGGAGCCTCTGCCATGCACATATTCTTCCTCGTCCCCACAGGGCGGGCTCGAGTGGGCGAGATGGTGTCGCCAAAGGTGCAAGGAGAGCTTCTCTCCCGCATCTGCATCGAGCAGTCGAGACGCATCATCGAGATCCAGGTGACATGTGCGCCCCAGTATGCACGCGTTCTCAAGGAGGCCGGCATGCGCCCCAGGCGCGGAAGCGGCGGATGCCTCGCAGGCGTCGGCTTCGTCTTCCTCTCCAGCATCGGTGAGGTCTATCCATGTGGATACCTTCCGGTTCGGGCAGGCAGCATTCGTGAGGAGAGCTTCGCTAGCATCTGGAAGTCATCTCCGGTGTTCGAGCGCTTGCGCCACTCGGATTTGACAGGGCGTTGCGGCGAATGCGACTATGGACGGATCTGCAGGGGCTGCCGCGCGCGGGCATATGCGGTCAATGGCGATATTCTCGGGGAGGATCCACTCTGTCCATACAATATATGACGTTGGACGATATCGACCGGCGGATACTCTCATTTGTGCAGGAGGGATTTCCGCTGGTGCCAAGGCCATTTCAGGAGATCGGCGAGAAGCTCGGGATCTCGGAGGACGAGGCAATTGCGAGGATCTCCCAGATGCAGGAGGACGGGTCCATCAGACAGATCGGCCCGGTCATAGATTCAAGGCAGCTGGGCTATAGGGGGATCTTGGCAGCGATTGCCGTGCCGAACGATAGATTGGACGAGGTTGGGGCAAGGATCAACAGCTATCGTGAGGTCTCCCATAACTACCTTCGGCCAAGCGATAGCGGCTATAACATGTGGTTCACCCTCTCGGCCCCGGAGGAGAGGGCAGCCGCCATCCTTGAGGAGATCTCTGGCTTGGAACTGCCCTTGATGGTCCTCTCGACGAGGCATCTCTTCAAGATCGGCGTTAAGTTCGATTTCCTATAGGCGTGGGCTTGATATAATGTGAGGTTGGCGGGAGAGGAAGCGTCCTATGGGCGCGGGATCGAAGGGGTGGAACGTCTCATTCCCGTTGAGGTGATTGTTTGGGCAAGCCAATTCTCATGGACTTCTCCGCGGATTGGTGCGGTCCTTGTCGCACCATGGTTGCGGTCATGCAGGCTTTGGAGAAGGAGTACGATGGTCGAGCGGAGATTCGGGCGGTCAACGTGGATCGGGAGATGGAGATGGCTTCCAAGCACGGCATCTTCGTCGTTCCCACATTGATCCTCGAGAAGGACGGCGTGGAGATCCGTCGATGGATGGGGGTCACATCCAAGGAGGAGCTGAAGGCGGCCCTTGATCTGGCACTGGAGTAAGCGATCCATGAGGGAGATGTTGGATCTTGGAGTCGTCCCTCTCCGCCGGATGAACGGCAGAGGCGGCTTCGCTCCTCATCTCTCCCTTCAGTTCGGAGCACATCTTTTCTCGATAGACACCAGTCGTTCCCCCAAGGGATCTATCCAGCCGGAGGCCTATCTGATCACCCATGCCCACAGCGACCACAACGGCAAATCGGCGATGCTCTCGCCTCTAGGTGTTGCCTCGGAGGAGACCGCCAGAGCCCTGGAGATACGCCATGGCCGCCGCTTCAATGGCCGGACGTTCCATGTGGGAGAAGAGATCGAGGTCTGCGGAGTTACGATCAAGACCCATCCCACCGGCCACACCATTGGCTCTTGTGCCTTCTCCTGGGAGACCGATGTAGGAAGTCGCATCCTCGTAACTGGCGATCTCAAGGACTATACTTCGCTTCCAAGGGCCGACCTCCTGGTCGCCGAGGCCAACTACGGCGATCCCTGGGATCCGAGCTGTTGCTTCGAGGACGATCTCGGCCGCTTTTGGGAGGCGCTCGAGGAGAGGGCAACCTTTGGGGCCTATGCGTTCGGCAAGGCCCAGAGGGCCGTTGCCCTGATGAGAGGGATGGGCTACGCCGAGGCGATCGGCATGGACCCCCAGAGCCTTGCCCTTACGAGGGAGCTCTTGCCCAAGGCCGGGCCGCTTGTGGATATTGCTGAAGGGGGGGCAAAGGCCAATGTCGTCGCACCATCCATCTTGCCGCATGTGGGCGGCCCTAAGTACTTCTTGACGGGGAGGAGGGACAATCGATACAACCGCATCATAATAAGCGATCACCTGGACTTTCGCGGGCTGATGCGCATGTTCGAGCACGTCTCCCCGGAGGCGGCGATAGTCTATCATCCGCAGGGGCCGAGGTCTGGCCTCCTCGCCTCCCATCTCTCTCGATTGGGACTTCCCGCCCTCTCGCTCGATCAGATTAGGAACGTATTTCGTTGATCCTCTCAGGAGTTCAGAGGTATTGAACGATCAATGGAAGCATCAGCGCCCCCATGGCATGCGTCTTCCTGATCCCGGCGTAGGGGGCGATCAAGCCAACTACGGTTGCGATAAGGAAGATCAGCCACCCCAGAACGCCGGTGAACAGAATGGCCATGAGGGAGAGGCCCAACAGGATGGCGAGCGAGAGGGTCTGGTAGTCGATCTGGTCCACGATCCTTGCGGCGAGCCCTCCTGCGGCAAGCGTTGCTATGTAGGATAGGATCGCCGTTGCTGCTCCCGCCATGATCAATAGGGAGAGCAGATCGAGGTCCATCTCGACTAGATCTTGAATCGCTGCCGCGGCACCGCTGCGAGCCCTGCCGACGACATGGAGGGCGACTAGGGCGAGCATTGCGTTTGCCGTGTTAACGCCTGAAAGGGATACTAGGAACTCTTCTGCCGATCTCGGCGCTCCAATCCTTGCCACAGTCGTTGCAACCGCCGGCGAGACCCCTGGGATCCAGGCGACGACTGATCCCGCAAGCCCACCGATAAGCATCGAGCGGGCCAGGGACGCCGGTCTCATGCTGAAGCCTTTATCCTCCTGGGGCGGAATCGATGTCTGGGAGGCAAGGCTTGCAACGAGGAAGGAGGCGCCGAAGAGGCCGCTAAGCAACGGTAGGAGGGGTGAGGGCTCCAGACCGAGATAGGACTTCAGAAGGTGCTGATTGGAGAAGGCAAAGAGGCCTAGAAGGCCGCTCGTCAGGAAGAGGAGCAGGCCTAAGGCCTTGTACTTATATGCGGCCCAGGCGCCGCGCCCTTCGACTGCCGGGCCTGCCTCGGAGAGGATCATCAGGCAGGCGATTCCTACCAGTATGAGCCCCATGTGGTCGAGCAGCTGCTGATAGCCTCGGCCTATGATTATAGAAAGAGGATAGATCGCGAGAAGGGCTACGATCACGGCGCCAGCGCTTCCAAGGGCTGACAAGCGGATCGCCTCCATCCCCCTTCCTTCCAGCATCAGCTGATGGCCTGGCAGGACGGCGAGGGATGTATCGGCGTCCGGTGCGCCTACGAAGACCGCGGGGATTATGTCGAGAAATGTCTGCGATATGCTCGAAGCAACTATTAGCACTGCGAGATGCTGGGGCTCCAGCCCAAGATCGAGAAGCCTGGGGGAGAGCGCGAGCAGAATGGCTGCGAACGTGTTGATGTGCAGCCCCGGCGTCAGGCCGCTGATCGCCCCGAGCAGGAACCCTATGGCAATGTAGATGATGCATTCGAGCATGGCCACCACCCGGACGACCTCCAATTGCGCCGGTATGGGACAATGTGGCTCGCAACCATTATCATCGTTTTGCGTCATCGACATTCGGGGGGCGATTCTCCAGCCCTAAGTGAAAACGCTTATATAGTGGCGGATGAGTCGTCATAAGGTCCGCACGTGGGCAGCGATATGCCCAGGGGCGCATGAACCCATGTTCGAACGCGCAATCTGCGCGTGAGTCCGTCTCCCATCAACGGGAGGCTCTGCGGAGGATTTCGATGAAGGATCTAAAGAAGACTAATCCTAGGTTGACCGGCCTCATCGGCGAGCTCAAGGCGGCGTCGCGAGAGAGCGGGTCTTCCATCTGGCGCGATATGGCCAAGAGGCTGGAGAAGCCCCGGCGAAGCTATGCCGCGGTGAACATAGCCAAGATCAAGAGGTATACCAACTCAGATGATCGTGTGCTGGTTCCGGGCAAGGTGCTAGGGACGGGGGAGATCGGCCACAGTGTGATCGTAGGCGCGCTCGGCTTCAGCGAGCAGGCCATATCCAAGATAGAGTCGGCCGGCGGCAAATGTCTCCGGATCGAGGAGATGGTGGCGCAGAATCCCAACGGCTCCAAGATAAAAATTCTGAGGTGATCCATTGATTGTAGATGCTTCTGGATTGGTCATGGGGCGGCTCGCAAGCGTTGCGGTCTCCTATTTGCTTAAAGGCGAGGATGTAAAGATTGTGAATGCGGAGAAAGCTATCATCTCCGGCAACAAGGTGAGCACATTTCGCGAGTACAGCGATCTAATGAAGAAGGGTACAAAGGAGAAGGGCCCTCACTTCCCCAAGCACCCAGAGAGGATCCTCAAGCGGACGGTGCGGGGCATGCTCCCGTACAAGTACAAGCGAGGACGCGAAGCATTCTCTCGATTGCGGGTCTATGTAGGCGTTCCCCCAGAGCTTGCTGGCGAGTCGTTCGAGCAGCCTGCTGGGGCGAGGGCGAGGGACGTTGGCAGGGGCAGATATATCGAGCTTGGAGAGCTGAGCCGGAAGCTGGGATCGAACTTCTAGGTGGGTCATCATGAAGATAATAAACTCATCGGGAAAGAAGAAGGCGGCCATTGCAAGGGCAACGCTAACCGAGGGCGCTGGCAGGATACGCATCAACAAGGCGCCGATCGAGATTATGACGCCCAGGTTGGCGAAGCTTAAGGTTATGGAGCCCATCACAATGGCTGGGGATGCCCTGGTCGGCTTGGATATCAATGTCAAGGTGAAAGGGGGCGGGGTAATGGGCCAGGCGGATGCAGTTCGCACGGCCATAGCCCGGGGTATCGTCGAGTGGACCGGTGATACATCCCTCAAGGAGGCCTACTCCGAGTACGATAGGAACCTCCTAGTAAGCGACCATCGGCAGAAGGAGAAGAAGAAGTTCGGCGGACCTGGTGCAAGGGCAAAGTACCAGAAATCCTACAGGTGAGGCAAGTTTGATCCCTGTTAGATGCTTTTCCTGTGGCAAGGTGATCTCCAACGTCTGGGAGGAGTACAAGGAACGCATCGTCTCAGAGCCTCCCGGAAAGGTCATGGATGACCTGGGGGTCGAGCGATACTGTTGCCGGCGTATGCTTCTTGCCCACGTGGAGATAGTGGACGTGCTTCGGCGATACCAGTAGGGGGGGGTTGTAGGGTAGCCTGGTCCATCCTTCAGCGTTCGGGACGCTGTGACCTGAGTTCGAATCTCAGCAACCCCACCATACTCTTCCTTTTGAGGTGGCTATTTGAAGGGCAAGAAATATACCCGATATGAACGTGCCAGGATAGTGGGGGCCAGGGCACTGCAGATTTTCATGGGCGCTCCGGTACTCATACATACAGAATCCATTGACCCTCTTGAAATAGCTCTTGAAGAGATGGAGTTGGGAGTCATCCCCATTACCGTGAGACGCGATTCCATCCCCTTTACCGTGAGACGCGATTCCAAATAGTTCTTTAGGTAGGTGAGATCTTTGGTTGAAGATGAGGTGATAGCCATCGAGGGAGAGTACGAGACGCTGATTCCCATCGATGAGTATCTCGCTGCAGGGGTGCACATAGGCACCCAGCAGAAGACCCGTGATATGATGAGTTACATTTACAGGGTGCGTACCGACGGCCTTTATGTCCTCGACGTTCAGTCGACCGATCGGCGCATACGGCTGGCAGGCAAGTTCTTGGCGAACTATGACCCTTCCAAGGTCCTGGTCGTCTCCGCAAGGCAGTACGGCCAGAGGCCGGCCACGATGCTTGCGAAGTCCATAGGTGCCAAGGCTAATGTGGGCAGGTTCATCCCGAACACGTTGACCAATCCCAGCTTCTCGGGTTTCCTCGAGCCGGATGTGCTCGTAGCAACTGATCCAAGCGGCGACAACCAGGCGTTGAACGAGGCGATCGATGCGGGCGTGCCCGTGGTCGCACTATGCGACACGAACAACATGACGTCCAACGTGGACCTCGTGATCCCCACCAACAACAAGGGCAGAAAGGCCCTGACGTTGATCTACTGGCTCATGGCACGACAGGTGCTTCGTGAGAGGGGAGAGGAGATGCGCTTCCACTATACCGTCTCGGACTTCGAGATGGAGTTCTGATAACGAGATGATGTGCTGATGAGATCCCCCGTTGTGGCAGGCCAGTTCTATTCGGGAAGCGCCGATGGATTGCGGCAGGATATGGATGAGGCCTTCCGCGGCCTAGACCCCGCTCCCATGGAGGTCATCGGAGCGGTCGTCCCACACGCAGGATACATCTACTCCGGGTCAGTGGCCGCAGAGGTCTACTCTCGGCTGCCTCGAAGGGATACGTACGTTCTCATCGGCCCAAACCATCACGGCCAGGGCATACCCATTGCCATCTCGAGGGACACCTGGAAGACCCCCTTAGGGGCGGTCGAGTGCGATCAAGAGTTCGCCGATGCCCTTTCTGGCTCCATTCTGGAGCATGACGAGCTCGCCCATGCCTACGAGCATTCGCTTGAGGTGCAGATCCCATTCCTTCAGAGGTCCTTTGCCGGATTCAGGATTCTTCCTGTATGCATGGGATTGCAGGATGAGGAGTCCGCGGTGGAGGTCGGATCCGCCATCGGGGAAGCCGCCCGTCGATTGGGCAGAAGCTGCACGATCATCGCAAGCAGCGACTTTTCCCACTACCAGCCTCAAGAGGTTGCGAGGAGAGAAGATGCCGCGCTTATCGAGGCCATCTTGCATCTTGACGTCTCCGAGCTCTATTCTCGCCTCTATTCGCTGAACGTATCAGCCTGCGGTTACGGTCCAATCGCCGCCACAATCGTTGCCTCCCGCATACTAGGGGCGAGCAGGGCAAAGCTCCTGCGTTACGCGACAAGCGGGGACGTGACCGGAGACTATCGTCAGGTTGTGGGTTACGCGGCCATAGTATTCACATAGGAGGTAGAGCCATAACTGCCGCATCGGCTCCGGGAAAGGCAATCCTCTTCGGGGAGCATGCGGTCGTTTCAGGCTCCCCCGCGCTCGGCGGGGCGGTCGACTTGCGTGCTTGGGCCGAGGTCGAGGACTTGCCCGGTCGACTAGAGATAGATGCAAGCGGCCTTGGCCTGCATCTGCTGGGCTTCTCTCTGGATCCCCTCTCCGGCGAGGTGCTCTCCTTTGGCTCCAGTCGTGATGCGCTCTTGGCCAATCGTTATGTGACCGCTGTAGTGAAGGATCTCGATTGCATGGATCTCCGTCTTCGCGTCAAATCCAATATCCCCATTGCAGCAGGCCTGGGCTCTTCGGCTGCGATCGTTGTTGCAACGCTTGGCGCCCTAAACGAGCATATGCAGCTTGGCCTCTCCTATAGGGATATCGCAAAGCGGGCCCATGGAATCGAGAGGGCGGTCCAGAGGGGGCTTGGCAGCCCCATGGACACTGCGCTTGCCACCTTCGGTGGCTATCAGCTGGTCGGCGAGAAGGCAGAAGCGGTCGACCTCCCGCCCTTGGATCTGGTCGTTGGCTGCACCGGCCGGCCTCACGAGACTGGGGCGGAGGTTGCCAAGGTACAGGAGCTGCGGCTGGAGTACGGGGATATCGTGGACCACATATTTCAAGCAATTGGCTGCGTGACCGCCCAGGCGGTCCCCTGTATCAGGGAGGGAAGGCTCGCAGATCTCGGCCGGTTGATGAATATCAATCATGGGCTCTTGGAGGCCTTGGGCGTGGGGACGAGGGAGCTTGCAGAACTCGTATATGCCGCTCGAGGCGCAGGTCGATCTTTTGGAGCTAAGCTCACGGGGGCTGGAGGGGGCGGATGCATGATAGCGCTTCCTTCTCCCGAGTGCTCTGAAGCTGCCTGCATTGCCATACAGCAGGCTGGCGGCCGGGCCATTCCAGTTGCCACTGGTTGTCAGGGGCTGCGCCTGGAGCCGGAATGAGGTTTGGCAGATGCTAAGGATATTGAAGATTGGGGGAAGCGTGCTTACGGATAAGACGACAGAGGACTCGGCTAAGTTGGGGGAGATCGAGCGGATAGCCGAGGAAGTCTGCGCTTCTCCGGGCGATCTAATACTTGTTCATGGCGCAGGCTCCTTTGGCCATATCCCCGCTCAAAGGTTCGGCCTCCCTTCGAGGTTCGATCCCTTCGGCCTCCTTGAGACCCATCGCTCGGTCGTTCGTCTCAACTCGCTCTTCGTCTCCGCCCTCTCGAAGAGGGATCTTTTTCCCCTTCCCGTCCATCCGCTGAGCTCAGTGCTCTTGGATCGAGGCCGGATCGCTTCCATGGAGCCTTCGATCGTTCTGGAGATGGTGAAGCGAGGGATCCTCCCGGTGTTGCACGGCGACGTCGCCTTGGATCGCTCCCTCGGCTCGGGGATCGTCTCGGGCGACCAGCTGGTCTCATACCTCGCTTGCGAGCTTAGGCCGGATCTGGTGATACTGGGGACCGCAGCAGACGGCGTCATATCCCATGGTCAGGTGCTCGACCGAATTGCTGCAGACGACCTCCCCATGATCGAGGCGGAGCTGGGAGCGGGGCCTGGGGTCGATGTCACCGGCGGCATGCTTGGAAAGGTTCGAGAGCTCCTGGATCTCGCGCAGCATGGCATCGCCTCTAGAATCTTCAACGCAACGGTGGAGGGAAATGTCATAGCGGCCTTGAGGGGTAAGGCGATAGGGACTGCGGTGGTGCCGTGAGCCGGATCACATCCAGCCGGAAGCTGGATCATATTCGCGTATGCCTGGAGAGGGCGGTTGAATGCGAGATCCATTCATTCGACGACCTCTCCTTCGTACATAAGGCGCTCCCTGAGCTCGACTGGTCGGAGATCGATTGCAGCACGAGCTTCCTCGGTCGCAAAATAAGCGCCCCCCTCATGATATCTGCGATGACGGGAGGCCATCCGGAGACCAAGGAGATCAACGCCAATCTGGCGCTCGCAGCCCAGGAGATTGGGATTGCAATAGGCGTTGGCTCTCAAAGGGCAGCCATCGAGGATCCAACGCTTGAGGATACGTTCTCAGTAGTGAGGGATTGCGCTCCCGACGTACCGATCGTTGGAAATATCGGGGCGGTCCAGCTATCCCGCCATGGGCCGGAGATCTTGGATCGGGTCGCTGAGATGATAGAGGCCGATGCAGTTGCCATCCATCTCAACTACCTTCAAGAATGCATCCAGCCGGAGGGGGAGGTGGAGGCATGCGGAGTGCTTGAGGCCATAAAGTCTGCGGCCGACTCATCGTATCCTTTAATCGTCAAGGAGACGGGGGCGGGGATATGCTACGAGGAGGCCTCTGCAATCGTTAAGGCTGGGATCGGAATCATCGATGTTGCAGGATGCGGCGGTACCAGCTGGTCGGCTGTGGAGGCCTTTAGGGCAAAGGACAGGGGCGACCTGGAGTCGCAGGAGATCGGCGAGCTCTTTCGCTGCTGGGGCATGCCGACTCCCGTCTGTTTGGTGGAGTGCCTGGCCTCAGGGGCGGAGGCAATCTCCTCCGGCGGGGTGAGAAGCGGCCTCGACGTTGCCCGGAGCGTAGCTCTGGGGGCCTCGATCGCCGGCGTTGCCCTTCCGCTTCTCGCTGCTGCCACAAGGGGGCACGAGAGCGTCGCAAGCCAGCTTCGGTCGTATATCAGAGCGCTTCGCATAACCATGCTCCTCACAGGTAGCGCTAGCATCTCCCAGCTTCAGGGGGCGCCGCTCTTAATATTGGGCAGGACCCGGGAGATCCTAGAGCAGAGGGGTTTCAATACCAGAAGGTTTTCAGTTAGAAGTGAGTTGTCGAGATGAAGGATATTGAGATTATAGCGGTCGGCGGATACAACGAGATCGGCAGGAATATGACCGGTATCAGGGTCGGCCGCGATATCATAGTGATGGATATGGGCATCCGGCTAGACCGGGTCCAGATCCATGAGGATACCGAGGTGGAGTCTCTCCACTCGAGCGAGTTGATCGCGATGGGGGCCATCCCCGATGACCGGGTAATGGACAAGATGGCGGGCGATGTGAAGGCAATAGCCTGCACACATGGACATCTGGATCATATCG
Organism: uncultured Methanotrichaceae archaeon; assembly: GCA_964632755.1. Classification (GTDB taxonomy): domain Archaea; phylum Halobacteriota; class Methanosarcinia; order Methanotrichales; family Methanotrichaceae; genus JAFGMR01. The sequence goes on along the minus strand of CAZWDT010000003.1, from coordinate 39,547 downwards.
GGGCCATCTCGAAGCTCGCCCATCGATACAAATGTCCGGTCTTGGCCACCCCCTTCACTTCCGATCTGATCAGACAGGAGATCAAGGCTGAGAGGATATTCAGGGTGGAGAACGAGGTCATGACCATGAACGCTCGGGAGAGGTACCAGGTAACCCCTGATATCGAGCTCGAGTTCGTAAGGGTCCAGCACAGCATCGTGGACAGCGTATTCGTGGCCATCCACACCCGTTATGGGATCATACTCTATGCGAACGACTTCAAGATAGACCGCACCCCCACGTTGGGCGAGCCTCCCGACTTCGCCCGGCTTCGCGAGCTCGGGCGCGAAGGCGTAGTGGCCTTGATCACGGAGACCACCAACGCCGAGATCTCCGGCAAGACCCCATCGGAACAGATCGCGAAGGACCTGGTGTGGGACGTGCTCATGGGGACGGAGGAGAGCAAGTCGGGCGTCATGGTAACGACCTTCTCCTCCCATATCGCTCGCATAAGGGCCATAATCGAGGCCGCCCACAAAATGGGCAGAAAGCCCGTCCTCCTCGGACGATCGATGGACAAGTACTGGGGGACTGCCATGCGGACTGGTTATGCGGAAAAAGGGAACGGCCTTGCCGTTCACGGACGAAGGAGGAACGTGGACAAGGCGTTGAAGCGGATCATGGCAGAGGGCAAGGACAAGTTCCTGCCCATAATGACCGGACATCAGGGGGAGCCCGGGGCAATCCTCGGCAGGATCGCCAACGGCGAGACCGATTATCAGGTGGAGTCAGGCGACAAGGTGATCTTCAGCGCCGGCGTGATACCCCAGCCTCTCAATGTGGCCAATCGATTCGTGGTCGAGACCAGGCTGCAGATGCGCGGTGCGAGGATCTACGACAACGTTCATGTATCTGGCCATGCCTGCCGTGAGGATCATTGGGAGCTATTGAGGATGATCAATCCAGAGCATGTCATCCCAAGCCACGGGAGCATAAACACCCATGGTGCCTATCTGAAGATTGCCGAGCAGAACGGCTACGACCTGGGCTACACGATCCATATCTTGCGCAATGGGCAGAAGCTGATTCTGAAGTAGGTGGGATCATGGCTATCGATCTGGGGGACTTGGAGAGGCGGGCAGCGATGGTATCGCTGGCAATAGGCGAGCTTTTGCCGGTTCAGAGGCCAGAACAGCTCTATAGGGCCGGAAGGCATCTTTTGGACGCCGGAGGAAAGCGCCTGCGTCCATCGATGCTGCTCATGGCATCGGAGGCCGTGGGGGGCAATCCCTTGGATGTAGTCCCCGCGGCCGTAGCCATTGAGCTCGTCCATAACTTCACATTGATCCATGACGATATCATGGACAACGCCGATCTTCGCCGCGGAAAGCCAGCGGTTCATGTCCTTTGGGGAACGTCAGGCGCGATCCTCGCCGGAGATACCCTCTACTCCAAGGCCTTCCAGATCCTCTCAGGAGCAAAGGCTGATCCCGTCAGGGTTCTCTCGTCGATGGGGATGCTATCCCAGACCTGTGCATCCATCTGCGAAGGCCAATGGATGGACCTGGATTTCGAGGGAAGGGATGAGGTTTTCGAGGCCGAGTACATGGAGATGATCGAGAAGAAGACCGGCGTCCTCTATGGTGCTTCGGCCTGGATCGGAGCCATGCTCTCCGGAGGGTCCCAGGAGGAGGTGGCAGGCCTCGGGGAGTACGGCCGCCTGACAGGCATGGGCTTCCAGATCCACGACGACATACTGGACCTCACCGTACCTGCGGAGGTATTGGGCAAGCGAAGGGGCGGCGACCTCGTGGAGGGGAAGAAGACGCTGATAATGATACACGCCATGGGTCATGGCGTGAGGCCCGGTCTTTTCGGTCGTGGCAAGGCCTCTATGGAGGAGATCGAGGATGCGATATCCCTCCTCGATGACAGCGGGTCGATAGAGTATGCCAGGGCCAAGGCGATCGATCTCGTCGATCGCGGAAAGGAGGCGATTGGCGTCCTCAAGGACTCCGCGGTCAAGGCTCTGTTGCTCGATCTTGCCGACTACATGATCAGGCGGGGCTATTGAGCCAATGGGTATCGAGAAGGATTTCGAGGGCGGTTTATCTTTAGGTGGTGAAATCAGTTGCATTCTCATGAGGCAGAGCATCTATTGGAGCACTGGATCGAGCATAACAAAAGCCACAGCAAGAGCTTTCGAGAGAGGGCAAAGCAGATAGAGGAGGTCAGTTTCGAGGCAGCCGTGGCTGTATTAGAGGCGGCCGAGCTGATGGACCGCTCCACAGAGAAGCTGGAGGGGGCAATCGATGCCCTCAGTCATTAGATGGAGGTTTTGGATATGGAGCTTGCTTACTACTACGATCTGGAAAGCGGCCCGATAATGAAGCGGCTGCTCGATGAGGAGTTCTTCAAGAGGATCGGGCCTACGGTTAGGGAGGCCCAGGCAATGGGATTCGATAAGCCCGGGTTCTACATGTACATCAAGGCCCGAGACGACCTGGCCGAAGAGGCGCAGGGTCTCTTGAAGGATTCACCGGCAAAGCCTCTTCTTGAGGCGGAGGCGGAAGCGGTGATGAAGGCCTTCCGCGACGAGGCGGAGTCGGCCGAGGCGGGGATGGGAGCTCTCTTCGGCTGAGCCCGCCCTTTCCCAAACCGCCCTTTTTCATCATCGGACTTCGCCCGGCCCCCGTTTCTCCCAACGCAGCGTCTATTGCACCTGCCTCTTGAACTCCTCGAACCCAATCGAGTTTATGAACTCGCGAAGCCTCATCCCTGGCTTGGCCTGGGCCTTGTAGACCTTCAATATTTGCTCGATCTGGGGGACTACTTCCTCCCTCTTGATGAAGTCGCGCAGGATCCAACCCTCATGGGGTGGCCAGCTCCCCCTCCCGCCCACGAAGAGCATGTATCCATCCTCTGCCGTGTACCTGGCCCCTACCGGGCAGTTGACAACGCACCTGCCGCACATGATGCATTTGTCGAAGTCGATAACCGCCTTCTCGTCGACGATTCTAGTTGCCCCCACCTTGCAGACCTCTACGCACTTTCCGCAGCCTGTGCACTTCTCCAGATCCAGATCCGGCCTCACCCGTCCCATCAATCCGATCTCGTTGAACTGGGGCCTCGTGCAGGGGAATGGGCATCCCCCTATCCCCACTTTGAGGGGGCCGGGGGTCTTCTGTCCTGTGAAGAGCCGGCCTATCTCCTTGGCAAGCTCCGTCGTCTCTGCAGCAGCTTTGAAGCAGTACCTCTCCCCCAGGCAGGAGACGACGTTCCTGAAGGTCATTCCGGATGATCCCGGATGCAGTCCCGCCTCTGCCAGATCTTCGATGGCAAGGTCGAGCTTATCCTCGGGGACCCCCAGGATGGAGATCTCCTGGCGCACGGTTATATGGACCTCCGCCCCGTACTTCAGGGCGACTTCTCCTATGCGCTTGATCTGCTGGGAAGTTAACATGCCGCCGGTGACGAGTATCTTGATCTCGTAATTACCATCCTTTCTCAGAAATACCGCTGGATTTCCTTTATGCATCTTGGGTTTCAAGGCCGACTCCTCCATCTATGTACGAATTTTATATCTCAAAGGACTTGTAGGTGTCGCTATGCCTCCGGACGTGTGGAATCCGGATGCTTGTGAGGCGTGCAAGTTCCATCCGCCTTCCAAAACTCAAATAAACTTGAATACCAACTCCAGCTCGACATGACTCGATACCTCGTGGTGCTCGGCACCACCTCCCACTCCGGCAAGAGCACGCTTGTGGCCGCCTTCTGTCGGCTGCTTCGCAATCGCGGCCTGAAGGTTGCGCCCTTCAAGTCGCAGAACATGAGCCTCAACTCCTGGGTCACGGAATCCGGCGGCGAGATGGGAATAGCGCAGGCGGTGCAGGCCTGGGCCGCGGGCGCCGAGCCTTCGGAGCTGATGAACCCCATCCTTCTCAAGCCCAAGGGTGACCGCACCTCTCAGGTGATCGTGATGGGGCGGCCCCTTGCCGATCGCTCGGCCGAGGAGTATTATCGAGAGATCGAGGGCCTAAAGGAGACGGTGGACGGTGCCCTCGATGCGCTGGAGAAAGAGTTCGACTATATCATCGTCGAAGGGGCTGGGGGGGCTGCTGAGATCAACCTATTCGATCGCGACCTCGCCAATATCTACATCGCGGATAAGCTCCGGGCGCCGGTGATACTGGTGGGCGACATCGAACGCGGCGGCGTCTTCGCAAGCCTCTTTGGGACGGTCGCGCTCCTGCCGGAGAACATTCGTCCACTTGTCAAGGGGCTTGTGATCAACAAGTTCAGGGGCGACCCTGCCATACTTGAGCCGGGACTGAAGCAGCTGGAGGAGCTGACCGGGATTCCAGTTCTTGGGGTGCTTCCATATCTGGATTTAGAGATCCCATCCGAGGACTCGGTCTCCTTGGGCGATAAGTCTGGCCGGCAGGCGCCTATGGCCGAGGGGGTCGAGATCGCCATAATCAAGCTTCCCCGCATCAGCAACTTCACCGACTTCGAGCCCTTGGAGCGGCTCTCCAGTGTCAGGTACGTCGCGCTCGGCGAGCCCTTGGGCCATCCTGATGCCGTGATCATTCCGGGATCTAAGAATACCGTCTCCGACCTCTTGGAGATGAGGCGGCGCGGGATGGATAAGGAGATCCTCGCACTCGATGGCGTGCCCGTTCTCGGCATCTGCGGCGGATATCAGATGCTTGGAAGGGAGATCGTGGATAGCGGCATAGAGGATGCCGAAGGGAGCATCGAGGGGCTGGGGCTGATGGATGCAAAGACCCATTTCGACCTCTACCAGAAGCGCACCATCCAGGTGAGGAAGAGGGTCACCGGAGACGGGCCGATCCTTGGACGGATTAGGGGTGAGGAGGTATCTGGCTACGAGATCCACATGGGGATGACCGAGTCCAACGAGGAACCTGCCTTCGAGGACGACGGATCGGTCGCCGGGGAAGGCCTCATCATAGGAACATACCTGCATGGCATCTTCGAGAACGAGAACTTCCGCGAGGCATTCCTCGACTACCTCTACAGGCGAAAGGGCCTGGACCGCTCTCCCGGAAGGAAGGGCGATGGCTTCGACGAGCTGGCCAGTGCCGTTGAGGCGCACCTCGATATGGCCAGGATCTGGGGGATGCTCGAGATAAAGCCGGAGGGCTGAGGCCGGGGATCTCCCCCGGGCCCCAGATAGGTAAAAGAGGCTAATTGCGATTGGTTGGATTCGGCCTTTCAGTGATGGTGCTCCTGGCAGGCAGCATCTCGCGTGGCCCTGACGAGTTCGCCCGACTTCCACGCCTCGATTGCCTCTGCAACCGTGCCATTTGCCCCCACGAAAACCTCGATATTCAGATCCTGGAATAGATCGACTGCTTTTGTCCCAAGGCCGCTTACCAGCATCACCTCGGCGCCCGCTCCCTTGATGATCTCAGGTGGAAGCAAGGACCCTCCCATATGGCTGCCGTTGTTGGCAATCACCTTCAGTTCATCCTTTTCCAGGTCCACTATGGTGAAGGTTGGTGCTCTTCCGAAGTGGGGGCATATCTGCTCATCTGCGCCCTTATCTCCCTCAGTTGGTATGCATATCTTCACGGAGATCACCTGGGGCTGCCCCTGCCCTGGCCACTTCCGCCTTGGCCGCCCCTGCCCTGGCCGCTTCCGCCCTGGCCGCCCCTGCCCTGGCCGCTTCCGCCTTGGCCGCCCCTGCCCTGACCGCTTCCGCCTTGGCCGCCCCTGCCCTGGCCACCTCCCGTCCCCGTTCCGACCTCTCCGCCGTAGCTATGGGGTGGGGTCGTGGGAGCGCCTATTGGGCTGAGTTCCCCTCTCTTGAACTTCTCGACGGCATCTGCAACCGTCGTGCCTTGAGCCTGGTAGGCCTCTATGCCTGCTCCTTTGAGGGTCTGAATTGCGTTAGGGCCCAGGTTGCCTGTGATGACCGCAGACGCCCCTTTTTTGGCCACATTCTGCGCTGCCTGAATACCGGCCCCGCCCGCCGCTGCTGCCCCCTCGTTGGGCATAAATTCGACTGCCATGCTCTCCGTATCCACAAATACAAAGAAGGGACAGCGCCCGAACCTGGGATCCACCGGTGCCTCAAGGCTAGTCCCGCTAGCTGTGATACATATCTTCATTATAATGCCTCTCCTGAGAGGGATGATCTTTTGATTAAATGGTCGTTCGCCCGAAGGCACAACCATTTCTAGTTAATACGACAATATATTTAAAACTTTCTCAACTTGGAAACGCCGTTAAGCAATCGTCTGATTGAGGAGCTAGCTAGCGGGCCACTATTTCCGCCTTTTCAGCGTAGTATCCGCTCGATGGAGGTTGGGGCCATATAGGCGAATCGAGGGTTGCCCTTCGCGGTGCCCTTGGCCTTCACCATGGCTTCTTCATAGAGCATCAAATTGAGATGTCGCATAAAGAAAGCTTTGTATGGTATGGTTTTTTGTGCTCTTCGCTGAATTGCATGGGGGGAACAGATTTGACTTTTGATAGCGATTTCGTTAGATCAGGATATCAACCATCCTTAAGATATTATTCAAATATATCTTACCGATACATTTTTCCATATAAAGTTAGAATATCTATGACAATAGAAGGTGAATTGGATGGACTTAATCGATAAAATACGTGAAACAGCATTACGAATTCCTAGCCAAATAGAACATATACAAACAGAGGAAGCAACAAAAAATGCACTTATTTTACCATTTATTAATGCATTGGGGTATAATATAGAACATGCTCAATATCGTGAGGGTATCTGAGATACTGATCAAAAGATACCAGTATCCGGAAGCATTGCAGTTCCGCTGAAGATCAGCCAAGAGGGCAATTTACATCAACGTATTGAGCATGTTCATAATATATTTGATCCAACTGAAGTTGTGCCTGAGTTTACAGCGGATGTCGGAGTTAAAAAGGGGGAAAAGGCTGATTATGCTATTTTAAAGGACAATAAGCCAATAATATTATTTGAATGTAAGTGGTGTGGCGCGGATTTAGATAAGGTGCATGCATCTCAGCTTTATCGCTATTTTAGTGTAACTGAAGCGAGATTTGGAGTTTTAACCAACGGCATAATTTACAGATTTTATTCTGATTTGGATCAACCTAATAAAATGGACTCCACTCCTTTCATCGAATTTAATATGCTAGATATAAAAGAACAGGTTGTCGGTGAATTAAAGAGATTTTCAAAGTCCTCTTTTGACCTCAGCACCAATCTCGCTGCAGCAAGCGAATTAAAATATATGGGTGAAATACGAAGAATTCTTGAAGAGCAAATGATTGATCCATCGGAGGATTTTGTGAAATTCTTTGCTTCTCAAGTGTATTCAGGAAAATTGACACAACCGGTGCGAGAGCAATTTACTAAAATTACAAAGAATGCATTTAAACAATTTATAACTGATAAAATAAATGATAGGCTAAAATTTGCACTTGCAGAAGGGGATTTAAATTCGCCATCACAAAAGCAAGAACTTGAAATATCTATGAAAGAGGCAGCCAATGCAAAAAAAGACGCTAGGATTATTACAACTGAAATTGAAATTGAGGGATACAATTTTGTTAAAACCATCTTGGGCGAGATAATTGACCCTTCTCGTATAAATATCAGAGATGCAGTAAGATATTGTGCAATTCTCCTTGATAATTCAAATCGAAAAACTATTTGTCGTTTATATTTTAATAGCCCACAAAAATATATTGGCATATTCGATGAGCAAAAAAATGAAGATAAAATTAAATTAGATAAAATTATAGACATCTCTCCTTATAAAGATAAATTATATTCCATTGTAAAATATTATGATTCGCAGAATCCTAATGGAACAACAGAGCAACCGATGCTCTACTTTGTATTTAAAGAGCAGAGGTATGAAGTTCGATTTTGGAAAGATATGTTTATACAAATATGCAACATAATGGCATTAAATCATAAAGAGAGGTTTGAAGATATCTTTCAGCTTTCGGGCAGAAAGAATCCATATTTCTCAAGAGATCCTGCTGACCTAAGATCACCTGCACTGATAGAGGGTACTGATATCTATGCTGAAGTTAGTTTTGGTGCTAAATATTTAACTAAACTGGCAAAAAACGTAATTTCTTTGTTTGGCTACTCGGAGGATGATCTCAAAGCAGAATATTAAATACAATTTTAATCGTTTATCTTAAAAACGAATACCCCGCAGCTTGCTGCGGTTGGGATGGGCAGGAAACCGACTTAAGGGCTGGTGCATAATCTTCGGTAATGATCGAATTGCAGAGGGTGAGCATTGTGCATAAAGAATTAAGCTGGAGGCGGCGCGTTGCATGCTCTGTAGCTTGCCGCAGTTGAAATAGAGTGCACATGTCCGACTTAAGCATTGAATCGCAATCTGCTAAACATACTTATGCGGCGGCGCGTCGCATGCCCCGCAGCTTGCTGCGGGGTGCGCCGCCGCCGTTTGACTTTTAATAAAAATATCGTTGATTGAATCACGGATCTCAACCCATATGACATAATCAGATAAGATATGAATTATCCCTAAATCATCCTAAATACGCTTATTAGATCGCCATCTTTCTTAACTTTGGTGAACGAGTTTGCGCATACCATTATTCCTATAATCGCTGGCTCTTTGGATGGGCTTGGCCGCAGCCCAGGATAGCGCCATGAACGCTGCGGACAATGCCTGGGTTCTGATGAGCGCCGCTATGGTCCTCATCATGATCCCAGGCGTCGGCCTCTTCTACGGCGGGATGGTGAGGAAGACGAACGTCATATCGACCATCATATTCAGCTTCGCCGTCATGGGGGTGATCAGCCTCCTGTGGATCCTTGTGGGCTATTCCCTGGCCTTTGGCCCCGACGTTCATGGGATCCATCGGCAGTCTGGAGAACGTGGGGCTAAACGGCGTGACGCTTGATGTAATGGATGGGCTGACGATTCCAGCCCTTACGTTCATGATCTTTCAGGGGATGTTTGCCGTGATCACGGTATCGCTGATTACGGGGAGCTTCGTCGAGAGGATAAAGTTCAGCTCCTTTTTCGTCTTCTCCCTGGCCTGGGCCACCCTTGTCTACGATCCCATAGCCCACTGGGTCTGGGGCGGGGGATGGCTCGCAGAGGCAGGCGCGCTCGACTTCGCCGGTGGGATCGTCGTGCATATCAGCGCGGGAGTCTCCGCCCTCGCAATCGCCATGGTCATTGGGGCAAGGAAGGGGTATGGAACCGACCCGATGGAGCCTCATAACATCCCGACGACCGTGCTCGGAGCTGCATTGCTCTGGTTCGGTTGGTTCGGCTTCAACGCAGGATCCGCCTTGGCGGCAAGATCTTCATCTATCCAGTGGAGGACATGGTCAGGGTCAGGACCAGGGAGCGCGGCGCGGTGGTCGTCTGACCACCTTTCCCCAAATCCGGTCACATGCGATCCATGCAAAGGATGCCGTCTCGACCCTCTAAAAAGAAAATGATAGCAAAAGTCAAGTGATTGTAGGAGGGAACAGAGAATGTACCTCGACTCTTGCCGTAGCCGTCAACGACAATCATCGATATAAATATTTCGGTCGAACCTAAGGCGTTGTAGAGTTCCGAGGCGTCGGCAGCCCGACTCTGCCGCCCTCCGGCTCGATCGAGATCGGCCGTCGTATTGGATCGGGCGTTGCACCACTTAAGCGGTCATGGCCCGACGTGCGATATATCCGATCAAGTCGGAGCCAATTCGGGCCCTCTTCTGGATCGTCCGGGCCATATCATCCTTTGCCATTCCCCCTTTGGCGAGGGAGCGGATCTGATCGACGGTCTCCTTCTCGACGATGAAGTACTCATCGAGGTCCTTCCTATGGCCCCAGACGTCTCCTTCCAGCAGATCGATTCCCTCCATCTGCAAAAGCGTCCTCGTCGCCTTGGAGATCGTCCTCATATATGACGTGGGAAGCTGTATCACCCGGAGCCTCGGGCATATCCTGATGAGTTTCAGGATATCGACGTTGGATGCCCTGAATGTGAGGTGGACCATCCTCTCCTGTGGGCTTAGGGCGTCGATCTCATCCTTGTTGCTGATTACTCGTATTCTCATATCTGACTCTCACATCGCTTGTCTCAAGCCCTTGGTCGACGTTCAACGAATATATAGTTTGTGGCATAAGGCGATAAGCGTAGCGAGGCGGATATGGAATAACTAGATCAACCCCTACATTCCACGATCGAGCGGATGCTCAACCTCCTGATTAGGGTGCTCGACTTTGCAACCCCCATACTGATCATGATCCTGCTTGGCCTCTTTGGGGCCGGCATACTTGTGGAGATGGGCATCATGCAGAGGCTGGCCTTCTTGAGCCGGCCGATATTCGTTTTCACCCGCCTGCCTGAGGCCTGTTCCACCGCCTTCGTGGTATCACTGGGCTCGGCGGTTGCGGCAAACGGCATGATCGCATCCTTCAGACGGGAGGGGAGCATCAGCGACAGGGAGACCATGCTCTGTGCGATCATGAACAGCATTCCCGTATACCTCAGGGAGCTATTAACCTATCAGGTTCCAATCGTAATCCCCGCTCTGGGAATGGTCGTTGGAGGCTTCTACGCCTTGGTCTTCCTATTGACCGCAGCGGTCAAGGTGGCGGCAGTCGTCCTCCTGAGCCGAATCCTCCTGGACCGAGCCAGCTGCTCGCCCTCGATCGCCCCGCCACCCAAGGGAGTCTCCCTCAAAGACGCCCTAACGCGCACTCTACAGAAGGAGGGAAGGCTCTTTCTGCGCATCGCTGCGATCTACTTGGGGGTCACGACAATCGTCTTCCTCCTCCAGGACGGCGGGTACTTTGAGATATTCAGCGTGCTTCCCCTGGCCGAGATCTTCGGCATTCCAGCGGAGAGCATAGTGCCGCTTACGACATACGTGCTGAGTCCCATCGCTGGGATCTCCCTACTTGGAAATATGATCCACGTCGGCACTATCTCGGATGTCCAGGCAATGATCGTCTTGATGCTTGGAAGCATGTTCATGCTGCCCATCTTCGCCGCAAAGAGCCTCGCTCCCCGATACGTCGCCATTTTCGGGTCGCGCCTCGGCCTGAAGATAGTCTTTCTTTCGACCGGACTTAGCGTCCTCGTGCGGTTTTTCATCCTTATCGGCCTATTGGCATTTGTCCGTTGATCTCATCGAGGCGAAAGTACTGGATATAGCGGGCCAGCATGTGATCTTGGCCGATCGAGGGATGCGGTCGGCCATATTCGCCAGCCATATCCATAAACCGTTCATAACTCCCGGCGCTCTGGCGTCCATCATCGCCGACTCCGGCTCGACCGGCCAGCCGATGGATAAATCTTATATACGATGTATTATTTAGTCCATCAGAGTACAATATAATACATTACAACTGGTGATCCCATTGATGTATCTTGAGAGAATTATGGAAGGTCGTGACCTGGGGCTCGATGAGGCCGAGGCCTTGATGGGGGAGATCTTCGAGGGAGCGACCGACTCCCAGATCGGGGCCTTGCTTGTAGCCCTGAGGATAAAGGGGGAGGCGGTCTCCGAGATCGCAGGGATGGCAAAGAAGATGCGTTGCTCGGCCATCCGGATAGAGCCCAAGGTCGAGGGACCTCTCGTCGATACCTGCGGCACGGGGGGCGACTCCTCTCACACCATAAACGTGAGCACAGGAGCTGCGATCGTTGCCGCATCATGCGGCGTTGCAATCGCGAAGCACGGAAACTACGCGGTCAGCTCACGCTCTGGGAGTGCAAACGTCCTCGACGAGCTCGGTGTCAACATATCCCCTGAGCCCGAGGCGGTTCGACGCTCCATTGAGGAATTGGGCATCGGCTTCATGCTCGCCCCCCTCTATCATCCTGCGATGAAAAGGGTCGCCCAGGTCCGCCGCGATCTGGGCACGCGCACGGTCTTCAACGTGCTCGGCCCCCTGACTAATCCTGCCGGTGCGAGCGCTCAGGTGATGGGCGTCTACGATCCCGCCCTTTGTCCGAAGCTCGCCCAGGTGCTCGGGCTTCTCGGGTCGAGTCGAGCCCTCGTGGTCCACGGACAAGGGATGGACGAGATCGCCAACACTGGGGAGACGATCGTCTCCGAGCTTAGGGATGATGGCTCCGTCGAGAGTTATACGATCATGCCTGAGGATATGGGCTACCCTCTCGCAAAGCCCTCGGATATCGCCGGGGGAACGCCTTATGAGAACGCAGAGATCCTTGTTCGAATCTTGCAAGGAGTGCGCTCCCCTGCACGCGATATCGTCGCGATGAACGCCGGGGCCGCAGTCGACGTTTCGGGAAGGGCATCCTCGATCGAGGAAGGTGCGGCCTTGGCAGAGGAGGCCATAGATTCCGGCAAATCCATCGAACTCCTGAAGAGGCTCGTCGAGATGAATGGCAACGTCGAGCGGTTGGGACGGTTTCTATGACCAAAGTGAAGATCTGCGGAATCACAAGCCGAGCAGAGCTTGGGTGCGCGATCGATGCAGGGGCGGACGCCATAGGATTCGTCGTTGAGGTGGCTGGGTCGTACCACTCGATCTCCGCGGGTGCCGCACGCGACCTCATCTCCGAGGTCCCGGTCTTTTCGAAGAGCGTCGCGGTCATCGCTCCCAATGACGTGGAGGAGGCATGCGACCTCGCCCGCAAGACGGGGGCAGATATCCTCCAGCTCCATGGGGGGCTCGGCCCGGATGATATGCGCTCGCTCAAGAAGAGGGTATCCCAGAGGTTGGTAGCAGCGACATCGCCCCACTCCAAGGAGATTCTGGCGTTCTCCAAGGTCGCCGATGCCATTCTCCTCGACACATTCAAGGACGGTCGATTGGGGGGGACTGGGGAGGTGCACGACTGGTCGAGGAGCGCCGATCTAGTCCGGGAGCTGGAGGTCTCCGTAATCCTTGCCGGTGGCCTCTCCCCGGCAAACGTCGCCGAGGCGATAAAGACGGTTCGGCCATATGCAGTCGATGTCTCCTCCGGCGTTGAGACGGATCGTTCCAAGGATCCCTTGAAGGTGAACCGGTTCGTCCAGGCGGTGAGGCTCTCGTGACGGGATCTCCGATCCTAGTCGACGTCACCGAGAAGGTGAGCGTCGATGCGCCCCTAACCCTCTACTTGATACTTCGGTCCCGGAGATACCCTTATCTGCTGGAGTCGGTTGAGAAATCCGGCCAGAGGGCACGCTTCTCCTTCGTGGGCGCCGATCCATCTGCCCTTGTGACGATCAAGGAGGATCGTTTCATCATGGAGTTCTTCAACGGCGGAATGGACTTCATGCAGGATAGGCTCGCCCCCCAAATCGACCTCCATCGAGAGGATAACTGCTTGGTTGGGACTATTTCAGAGGGATATGACCTGTTCGACGCGCTGCGGGCATCGATTCCCTGCCGCGAAACCGAGACGAACTTCGATAGGCAGGTCTTCACAGGCGGAGGGATCGGGTACCTTGCCTACGATCTGGTCAAGGGTCGCCTCGGTCGGAGGTCGGCCTCCTCTACGCCGGACGCCCAGTTCGCCCTCGCCGAGAGCACCTTCATCTTCGACCATCTGATGAGGAAGGTCTACTTCGCCCTGGCCCCGATCCTCCCCGGCGCAAAGGTCGATCTCGTGGAGGTGGTCGAGGGCATGGATCCAATCGAAGGGGACGACGAGGATGTCCCGGGAGAGCTTCTGGGGGAAGGCGATCCTCAGATATTTCAGGACTCGGTCCGGAGGGCCAAGGAGCACATACTCGACGGGGACATATTCCAGGTGGTCCTGGCAAGATCAGCCCGTGTCAGGTGCGGTGATCCGGTCGCCCTCTATCGGAGGCTTCGAAGGATCAATCCAAGCCCCTATACCTATCTCTTCGAGTTCGGGGATCAGTCGATAGTCGGCGCTTCGCCCGAGACCCTCTTCAACACCTATCGCGGCCAGCTTCGGGTGAACCCGATCGCCGGCACCTGCCCTCGAGGCCGGACGCTTGAAGAGGACCGAGAGCTTGCCCGCATAATGCTCGCCGACGAGAAGGAGCGAGCAGAGCATATAATGCTTGTCGACCTTGGAAGAAACGACGTTAGATCGGTCTGCCGGTCGGGCAGCGTGAGGGTCGAGGATTTTATGTCTGTGCTCAAGTACTCGCACGTCCAGCATATAGAGACCACGGTCACCGGCGAGCTGAGGCTGGAGTGCGACCAGTTCGACGCGGCAAGGGCCGTATTTCCCGCGGGCACCTTGAGCGGCGCGCCTAAGCTGCGGGCGATGGAGATCATCGATGACCTGGAGGGGGAGGAGCGAGGCATATACGGCGGCGGGATTGGCTACTTCTCAGCAGACGGTAGCTCCGACTTCGCAATCGCCATCAGAAGCGTTCTCATCCGGGATGGGATTGCCCGCGTCCAGGCGGGGGCGGGAATAGTCGCCGACTCGGATCCCTACAAGGAGTATCTTGAGACCGAGAGAAAGATGGCCCCGATGAAGAGGGCCCTTGGGGTGGAATCATGAGCCGGCCGATCCTCTTCGTGGACAACCAGGACTCCTTCGTCTGGAACCTCGTCGATTACGTCTCTCGCTTTCACGAGGATACGGCAGTCGAGCCAAACACGATAACTCCATCGAAGGTGAGGGAGATGGATCCAGTCGGGATAGTGATATCACCTGGTCCCGGCCATCCTGCAAAGCCTAGGGACATTGGCAGCTGCCTGGAGATCATAACGGGGACGACAGTTCCCCTCTTAGGGATATGTCTCGGGCATCAGGCGATAAACCTCGCCTTTGGCGGGACGATTGGCCATGTTTTGCCCTTGCACGGAAAGGCATCGCCGGTCATCCACGATGGCCAGGGCATCTTTCGAGGGCTGGAGAGCCCCCTCCTCGGGGGAAGGTATCATTCCCTCGCAGTGGATCGGCTCGCACCCTGCCTTAGGGTGACGGCCCGTTCCGAGGACGGCATCGTGATGGGGCTCGTCCACGAGAGCCTCCCCATAAATGGCCTTCAGTTCCATCCCGAGTCTGTTCTGACGCCGGACGGGATGAGGATCATATCCAACTGGATGGAGGGCCTGGGGGTATGATGCATCCGCTCATTGAGGGGATCATCGGCGCCTCGGCCTCCCGCAGAGGGGTCTCGATCGATCATTCGGCAACGGATCGACCGGCTACGCCGCCAAAGCGGCGCGACCTCATAAAGTCGGCCGAAAGAGCCCGGGCGGAAGGCAAGATCCCCGTGATCGCCGAGATAAAGCCCCGCATACTCTTGCGGCCGCTATGGGAGGGGGAGGCAGCAGCCTATGCCGAGGCCTACCTCGATATGGGAGCCTTTGCCATATCGGTCCTGACAGAGCCCACGTACTTCCTCGGAAGCCTTGAGACGCTCCCCCTGGTCAGGGCGGCAGTCGATTTGCCTGTCCTTCGAAAGGACTTCATCGTCGAGGAGGTCCAGCTCGACGAGGCTTACGCAGACCTCGTGCTACTCATCGCCGGGATCTGCCCAAACCTATCGGATATGGTGGAGGCTGCAAGGTCGAGGGGGATGGAGCCGCTCGTGGAGGTACATAGGGAGGAAGAGCTGGAGGCGGCCCTCGATTCAGGCGCTCGAATCGTCGGCATAAACAACAGGGATCTCTCGACGCTCGAGGTGAACCTCGGGACGTTCGAGAGGTTGGCCCCAAGGGCCAAGGAGTCCGATGTCTTCTTAGTTGCCGAGAGCGGCGTACACTCCAGGGATGACGCCATCCGCATGGCAAGCGCTGGGGCCGACGCCCTCCTCGTTGGAACTGCAATCATGAAGGATCCAACGCGGCTCAAGGAGATCTGCGGCGCTTGATACCTCTTCAAATCCAGGATTGATCGCTATAATAGCCGCCAAGGTCCACGTAGACCCCGACGATCCTATGTCCCTGGTCGTAGCATCCAAGAACCCTGTACCAGCCAGGTGCATAGGGAACGCTGAGAGCCCCTTGTCCATCGCCGATCCTCAGGTAGCCCTCGACCTGGACAAGGCCGAGCTCTGAGTAGTAGAGGTTCCTTGCCACATCCCAGCGATAGGGCAGAAACAGGCTCTCTCCTTGCCAAGGAGGCCTTCCTCCGACCCATGGCTGACCTATCCCTTGCTGGAAGAGCATCTCTGCCCGCTCTTCCCCAGGCCTCATCTCAAGCTGGCCCGATGCCAGCACGGATGTGAAGGCGAGAAATAATACCGCCAACGCTATGATCCTAATATGATCTCCCCCATCTTAATTGCGCTTTGCGGGGGTAAAAGCATATCGGACCTGGTCGGCCACCCTGCCCTCTTCAACAGATGGTGGCGAGGAATTCCCGTCATCCTATCATCGAGGCATTGGAGGAATGGATAGCGTCCAGGGGGGCTTGCCATCCCATCTTTAGCTGGCAAGACGATATGTAACTACGCCTGATGCTCCCGCTCCTCCCTCTTCTGCTCGCGCTTTCGCTCCACCTTGTACTCGGCAAAGATGCTCTCCAGCCACTCGGCCTTCCTCTCAGCCTCCCTGACCTTCATCCTCTCCTCCCAGGCGGACTTCGCCCTATCGAGGTCGGGAGGATTGATGAAGGATATTCCGTCGATCTCCCTCAAGGGGACCTCCTCCGTCGTGATCACGGGAACCCCCTTGTCTCCCAGGTAGTCCCTCGTCTGGGGAGACATCTCGCCTTTCACGATCACCGCCTCCACGCCCATATCGGCGAGGATGTCAGAGGCCTTCGTCCCGCCGCCCGATGCGTCCATCAGAAGGACGATATCGCCCTCAGCAATCGACCACCTCTTGGCCGAGGCTGCCACTTCCTCCTTGGAGAAGGTGTCCACGGGCTTGAGCCGGCGGTACCCTTCCATCTTCTCGATCCTCTCGGCTTTCCGCACGCGCGATAGCTGGGCCTTCAGGCGGCGCAGCTGCTTTCTCTCCGAGCGAAGCATGCCTCTAAGGCGAGCGATCTCCTTATCCCTGATCTTGATCTGCTGATTCCTCTTGATCTCTCGAAATGCCCTATCCTTCACCCGCTCCATCCGGCGGGCGATCTCCTCGATCTCGCGGTCCTTCGCCTTGAGATCTAGGCAGAGCTCGTCCACGTACTCCCTCAAGCGGCGCACCTGCTCTGCGAGATCGCGATTCTGGCTGCGCAGCGCCGAGAGGTCTACGGACGCGACCGTCTCCTCCACGGGGGCCTCCTCTGACGGCGGCGGGGGGGATGCGCTGAGCTTGGAGATGGCGCGATCAATGGAGTGGCCCTTCACCAGCAAGGCCTTCACCTCCTCGGGATCGACCTCTGCGGGGACCTTCTTCTCCACCTGGGCGAACTTGTTCCTGTACCTCTTGAAGGCTCTCACGGCTGCGGCGAGCGAGTCCCTCTCGTGATCGTTTCTATAGCCGTACGGCCGGGCGAGGAGGATCTTCTCCTCGGCGGAGAGCGCTTCACCTGGGGAATAGAGCACTGCGTTGAAGGCCCTCTTGATCTTCTCCACAGCGCCTGGGGTTGGATGGACGTCGGTTGCAACAATCAATGGCTTGCCGCAATCGGCCAGCCATTCGATCACATCCGAGGGGGACATCGCCCTCGCGCTTATGATGTCTACCATCTCCCCTCGTAGGTTCAGCGCGGCAACACCCGTCGTCGTCCCGGGATCGATACCTGCTATGATGTAGCCGCGTCGACTCTTAAGTGGATGGAACTGCAGTTTGGGACGCTCTATCCCCTCGACACGAACCTGGGCATCCTCGTAGCGGCCGGGCTTGACATGGACCTGCTCTCGGGGAGCTTCGACGATGAACTCGCATCGGATGTATCCGCCAAGCCCTTCCACTGCCTTGCTGCTGAACGGAAGCCCCGACTCCTTCAGCTTGGCCTCCACCTCTCTTGCAGCACCCTTTACGGAGCCGTGGATCTTTCGAGAGTAGCGGTTCTGGCTCCATCCGCCCCTTCCAGGAGACCGCCGGCGGCTGACCTTGATCCAGGTCCGGTCCTCAAAGGCAGAGACTACCATGCCAACTCCCTTGGCAGCCAAACGGGCGCAGGCCTCAGCCTCATCCATCGGATTCTGACGATCGAATTGGATGCCGTGCCATCGGGCAAGCTTTACGAGGGACACTTGCCTCTCTCCGCCCGTGACCTGGACTAACAACGTCTTGGCAGGCAGCCTTCGAAGCAATCCGATCAGATCCTGGCGGCTTTTCGCCAGCTCGAAGATGTTGTCCACGGCGACGATGGACGGCGCAGCTTCTCTCATCAGATGGATGAGCTTGTGCCAGCTGACCATGTTCAGGCGGAGGACGTCGTCTCCGTCCATTATGCAGAGGCCGTAAGCCGCAGGCCGCTTGCTCCTCGATGAGCCGCTCGCTATATCGACGCCGAATATTGGGCCTAAGATCTCACCTCGCTCTCTCTATCGCGAACAATTTCCAGCGCCGTCTCCAGGGATCTCTCGATGCCAAAGCGGCGCCTGAAGAACTTCACGATGTTGCCGACGTCCCTCTCAAGCCTCTCCTGGGCGTTTGGATGGTCCAGGGCTATGGCCTGGGGCCAGTCGATTATCTTCACGCCATCCTCATCCAAGAAGACGTTGTACTCGCTCAGGTCTGCGTGAATCAGACCGAGCCGCAGGCAGGTGCCGATCTCATCCAAGATCAAATCCATTATCTCTTTGGGGCGATCGAGCTCTGCCCGATCCAGGCGAGGCCCTTCCACGAGCTCCATGGCCAGAGCATGGCGATTGAGCGCTATTGGCCGGGGCACTGAGACGTGGGTATAAAGCCTCTTGAGGATCTGGAACTCTTGGCCAGCGGCGAGCCTTGCTGCGTAAATCCAGGTGCAACGGCTCTTGTCCGTCAGGTGGTCCCTATGTCTGCGGACGTGCTTGAAGCTGGTCTGTCCCTCCCGATGGAACTTGATGACGAGGGGGACCTCCCCCAATGCCTCGTAGACGATAGACTCCTTGCCCACGCCCCGCAGGCCGCCGAGGCTGCCTACAGCGCCCCTGTCCACGAGCACTCGTAGGGCCAGGAGATCGTAGGTGTCAAAGCCGATGCTGTAGCCCTCGTATTGGTCCTCCTCGCGGAAGATAAGGCCTCGGCGGGCCAACTGACCGAGTCCGTAGTCTGCCCGGGAGGGGTCGATCCCAGATATGCGAGCCACCTCCACCAAGGGCACCCATTTATACTTCTTCATCCCTGCCTCGATCGCTTTTAGCAGGGCTATATCCTCCCTTTTCAGGGAGAGCAGTCTCTGGGCCAGGTCTTTCACATATTCTAATAGGACATATAAAATAAAATCTTTACCCCGGGCTGTAACCCTTCCATCTCTGCTCAAGGCTCGGATCCTTCAGCGTCTCCATGACGTAATCGGCATACTCTGACCCTGTCGCCCCGTCGGACCGCCCCGTCAAGGCGACCCTCTTCTCGTGCTGGCCGCATATATCGAGCGCCATATCGAGCCTCCTCGCCTTTTCGAGGGAGCCGATGTGGCGAAGCAGCATAGCATCCGCTCTCATCATGCTCGATGGATCGGCGTAGATGGCCCTCCCTTCGTTTACCATGCGGGGCGCAGAGCCGTGGATGGCCTCGAACATGGCGTAGCGCTTGCCTATGTTTGCGCTGCCAGCCGTGCCGACGCCGCCTTGTAACTCCGCTGCCTCGTCTGTGAGGATGTCGCCGTAGAGGTTGGGGAGCACGATCACCTTGAAGCTCTTCCGCCGCTTCTCGTCGACGAGTTTCGCCGCCATTATATCCACGAACCAATCGTCGAACTGGATCTCTGGGTACTCCTTTGAGACCGCCCTTGCCACCTCTAGGAACTTGCCGTCCGATGTCTTGATGACGTTGGCCTTGGTGACCGCGGAGACCTTATCGATGCCGTTCTTGCGCGCATACTCGAATGCAAGCCTCGCGATGCGCTCCGCGCCGGGGGTGGTGGAGACCTTGAAGTCCACTGCAAGGTCAGGGGTGACGTCAATTCCCTGGCTTCCCAGGACGTACTCGCCCTCAGTATTCTCCCTGAAGAATATCCAGTCTATGCCCTGGGCTGGTACCTTCACCGGCCGGACGTTTGCGAAGAGGTCGAGCTCCCGGCGCATGGAGACGTTTGCGCTCTCCAGGTTTGGCCAGGGGTCCCCCTTCTTGGGCGTGGTGAGTGGACCCTTGAGGATAACATGACATTCCTTCAGCGCCTTCAATGCATCCTCCGGAAGGGCCTTGTCCGCTGCCGCCCTCTCCTCGATGGTCAGGCCGGGAATGTCTCTTAGCTCTACCTTGCCTGCGGCGATCTCCGGGGCAAGGAGGCCCTCTAGAACGCGCACCGCTTCCTTTGTGATGTATGGACCTATCCCATCTCCGCTAACTACGCCGATTATGATCCTCTCTTGCTCCGAGAAGTCCAGCCAGCCCTCCCCCTCCTTCATCCTCTCCACACGATCCAGCTGCTCCTCGATCAACCTCTGGAAGTGTTCCTTGGCCTTCTCCATGGCCTCTTGTCTCTTCATCTTCGATCCCAACAGGATCGAATTCAATTGCTATTCAATCTTTTCATCTCCCCGAGCCCGGGCCGATCCTCCCAAGGGACAGCCTTAAAAATCGGACCGCCCGAGATGGATGAGGAGGCCTTAATCATGGACGTAGCCGGATTCGCACCTTACATCTTCTATCTGATGCTCTTCTTGATCGCCTTCATGGTCATGAGGATCATCGTAAAGATAATAAGGGGATACTAAGGGGGGAATCGCCTTTCGAGGCGATCCCTGGGCACAGGCTTATTATTTGGGAAGCCACTATCCACTCCCATGCTTCCCCCAGTAATTGCCACCGTGGGCGGAGGAGGAACAAGGCTATATCCTCTCACACTCGGTCAGCCGAAGCCCTTGGTAGAGATATGCGACACGGCGATCATCGCCGTCCTCTTTCGGGTCCTGGCAAAGCAGGGCTGCCGGCGATTCATCCTGGGCAGCAAAGGCTCCGAGAACACCCTTAGCTTAAGCAACTACTTCAAGGCGGGCGAGGGCTTCTTCAAACGGTTGGGATTGAACGATCATCGTAGCTTCGGCTACCAGCCCCAGTACGACGACCGCGGCAGCGCCGACTCATTGCGCTTCTGCATGAACTACTACGACATCATGGACGACGTGCTGGTGATCTCCGGAGACAACTTGATCGATATTGAGCTTTCGCGGTTCATCGATTACCACAAAGAGCAAAAGCCGGTACTGACAGTGGCCCTGAAGGAGCTGCCCCCTGAAGAGAACATATCGCAGTACGGGGCGGCTGATCTCGACGAGGACGGACGGATCAGGGGATTCGTGGAGAAGCCGAAGGCCGGAAGCGAGCCCAGCAGGATGATAAACACCGCCTTCTATATCTTCTCCCCCGAGATCAGGGAGATCCTCCACCAGATGGGTGACAAGGCGAGGGATATCGGCGGCGATCTCATACCCTACCTCACCGAGCATGGCTATCCCGTCTATGGCTATCCTCTGAAGGGCTACTGGGTGGATATCGGAACTCCAGAGCGACTGCTCCAGGCGGCCATGAACGTCATCGGTGGAAAGGTCAAGCACTTCACATTCAATAATCCCTATCGCGACCGCCAATGGATCCATCCCTCAACGCTCGCCAAGATCGACGGCCATCTCAGCAGCGGCGATATCGTTCTTAAGGGTAACGTCGTAATCGGGCGAAACTGCCGCATAGAGCCGGGCACGGTGATAGAGAACTCGCATATTGGCCACACAAGCCTTATCGGGGGAGACGTGGAGATCAAGGATAGCATGGTCATGAGCTTCTGCGATATCGGCCGGGGCACATCCATATGCAAGGGAATAGTCGGCCGACATTCATCGATCGGCACTCAAAGCACCCTTACGGGCCGGATGGACGGGGGAAGGATACCGGTCGTCGGCGAAGATGTCGTTCTGCACCGGGACTCCACCGTAGGGCCTGGTACCAGGGTGGCCGCGCTAAGATACAGCCATCGAATCCTTGCCACGGGGAAGTTCCTGGAGCTGGGCTCGGATGATAAAAATATATACTTCGCTCAGAGGTGAGGCCTACCAGATGCGCTCCCAGGCTTCGCCTGCCGGCCTTACCCTGAACGTTTTGCCGTTCTCCATGAGGAATTTATTGAGGTCCAATGCGTCCCGGAATATGGACTTGTCCCGAAGGTTATTGTAGACCTCCTCAGTCGTGAAACCGCTCAGCCGGCCGCTGCCGTAGACGATCTTCTCGATCGTATAATAGATATCGTCGAACTTCCTCAGGGAATAGGTCCACTCCGTTGTCATCCTGCAACACCTAAATACAAGATGGCGGCGGACGGATATGAACCTTTCGGCCATGCAATGGTTTTTTATAAAAATCATCGACTCGATCTGCCAAATCGTTATCTTCTCCCAGGGCGAGTTTGCCGGTATGAACCTCGAAGGCATCCAAGAGGAGATCTCCCGCTGCAGACGTTGCGCCTTATGCGAGCATCGCCGCCTCAGCGTCCCCGGCGAGGGGCCATGCCCGGCGCAGGTGATGTTGATAGGCGAGGCGCCTGGCGCTCAGGAGGATCGACAAGGCAGGCCGTTCGTCGGCCGGGCAGGGGCTGTGCTCGACCGGGCCCTCTCCCAGGCGGGGCTTAGGAGGGATCGGCTCTTCATAACGAACGTCGTCAAGTGCCGCCCGCCATCCAACCGCAGGCCGCTGCAGGGGGAGATCAGGGCCTGTCGCCCGTATCTGGAGGCACAGATTGAGCTTGTTCGGCCACGGGTGGTCTGTTTGCTGGGAAACGTCCCCACACAAGCGCTGCTTGGAATGCAGGGGGTGACCGCGCTACATGGGCAGGTGATCAAAGGATATCTGGTGACGTTCCATCCAGCGGCGGTCCTAAGGAGGGCGGACCTGGAGCCCCTATTGATCTCCGATCTAGCCAAGATCGGCCAACTGATCTAGGCCGCGAACAGCTTCTTGACCGCTGAGATGGCCTGCGGCAGTGCCAGGACGAAGACCAAATCCCCTTCTTCTACCTTGGTCTTCTCATCTGGCATGATCGTCGAGCCCTTGCGCACGATCATCCCGGCGACGGCGTTTGCGGGCATGTCTTTTGCCAGGTTCTTGCCCAATATCTTCGCCCTCTTCCTTGCCAGGAACTCCACTAGCTCCATCCTCTCGTCGCTCAGGGTTATCAGCTCCTCGCTTCCGAGCACCAGCTGGAGGACCGCTTCTACGGTAACCTTGCCCGGGCTGTCCGCCCTGTCCACGCCCACCATCTCGAATAGCTTGATGTAGTCCCTTCGGTTGACACGGGAGATGATCTTCTTCGCTCCAAGCTGCTTTGCAAGCAAGGAGCATAGAAGGTTCTTCTCGTCATTTCCGGTCACGGCGAAGACTACATCGCTCATTCCCACGTTCTCCTCCTTGAGGAAGGAGATATCGGTCCCATCGCCGTTGAGGATCATCGTCTCGGAGAGCCTCTCGGAGAGGCGCAGACAGCGCTCCTTATCGATGTCCACGAGCTTAAGCTCGAAGCCCATCCTCTCGAGCTGGCTTGCCAGGTAGAATCCTACCATCCCGCCCCCCACTATCATGATCTTCTGATCGGTTGCGTCCTGGTGGAGCATGCTCCTCAGGCTGGGGAGGGCGTCGGCCTCGCAGATGAGGATGATATGGTCTCCGACTTTGACCGACTCGCCCTCCTTGGGAATCCTTATCTCGCCTGCCCTATTGATGGCCATTATCCGGCTTCTCTTGGGCAGGTTGACCTCGGAGATAGGCCCGGTTATTGGCATATGCTCGTCCACCTTGAACTCGATGAGCTCGAGCTTGCCCTCGGCGAGCTGGCGGTTGAGGAGCATGGATGGAAAGTAGAGTGTCCGGCCGAGCTCCTCAGCCATAACGAGCTCAGGGCATATCATGTATCCGATGCCGATCTGTCTTCGATGCATCACCGGCTGATCGATATACTCGGGGTTGCTGACACGGGCGATCGTCTGCTTCACCCCCATCATCCCGGCGATGATGCAGGTTATTATATTGATCTCGTCATTGCCCGTCACCGCAAGGACTATGTCCATATCCTTCACCCCGGCCTGGGTGAGGAGCCTGGCGTTTGCGGCGTTGCCCTGAAGCACCTTGACATCCTTGTCCGAGAGCCTGGCGCAAGCCCGGCTCTCCTCGTCGATGATGGTTACATCATGCTCCTTGAATAGGGCGTTCGCCACGTGGAACCCCACCTCGCCCGCTCCGGTGATCATTATACGCATCTGTTATCCTGTGAAGTGGTGTTGCCCTAACGGAAAAAAGTTTCCGTGATCTTCCGTATCAACATTTTTCTAGCATGAGGGCCTCGCAATCCCCTTATGCAGATCCATGAGGCTCAGTTTCCCTCCCGCTTGCAGGGCAAGGTCCTCTTCCTATGCCATCGAAATGCTGATCCGGATGCCATCGGGAGCGCTTTTGCCCTTCAGCAAGCCTTCGGGGGGGCGATCGGAGTTGTGGAGGGGATGGGGCGAGCGGG
The DNA here is from genome assembly GCA_964632755.1 of uncultured Methanotrichaceae archaeon. GTDB lineage: Archaea > Halobacteriota > Methanosarcinia > Methanotrichales > Methanotrichaceae > JAFGMR01. The sequence continues at coordinate 15,113 of CAZWDT010000003.1, read as the reverse complement.
CGAGAGGCTTGCCCAGGCGATTGGTGCCCGTCCTTTGATCGACCCTAACCTGGACGATTACGATACTGTGGTGCTGGTGGACACGGCGTCTCCCGCACAACTGAGCCGAATTCCCCAAAGGTACGGATTGGTCGACCATCATCAGGAGGCGGGCCTCCTCGATGATGCCGAGTTCTACATCCATCGAACGCTCGACTCCACAGCGGAGATAGTATGGTCCATACTGCAGAAGACAGGCCGGGAGATAGGCCGGGAGATGGCGCTCGGATTGATGGTGGGAATCATATCCGATACCGGACGATTCAAACATGCTGGACCTCAGGCATTTCTTGCCGCAGGCGAGATTCTGGAGCGAACTGGAATCGAGTATGAGGAGGCCTTGGAGGTTTTAACCCGCATGCCGAGCGACCGTTCGCAGAGGATAGCCGTCCTCAAGGCAGCCAGCCGTGCCCAGATAGAATGGGTGGAGGATTGGATCGTCGCAACGACGGAAGTGAACGCCTTTGAGGGCTCGGCCGCCATGGCCTTGGTCAACCTTGGGGCAGACGTTGCCTTCGCAGCCGGCCGCCATGGCAAAGCCTGCCGGATCAGCGGGAGGGCGAGAAGGGCTGCAGCCCTCGCCGGAGCAGACCTATCCGATATTATGGGCACTGTTGCCCGAACATTTGGCGGATCCGGTGGGGGCCACATGGGAGCTGCGGCCCTCGAGGCAAAGGCGAGATCCGAGGAGCTTCTCATTCAGTGCAAGAAGGCAGCTCTGGAGCGGTTGGGGGGGAGGGCCTCGCCTATTGGGCCGTCCTGTACCTCTCAGCAGCCCTCTTCAGCGCCTCGATCCCCGGAAGCGGATCTCCGGACAGATATGTGATGCTCGCACCGCCGCCCATGCTCACATGTGAGAACTTGCTCTCGATTCCCAGCTTCTCGATGGCAGCCACCGTATGGCCTCCTCCGGCGATCGAGAACCCTGCACCCGTGGCCGCTTTGAGCGTCTCGAAGGTTCCTAGCGCGAACTTCTCCTTCTCAGACATGCCAGCTGGCCCATTCATCACGACTACGTTTGCTTCCCTCAGCCGGCGAGAGAAGTCAACGATCGTCTCAAGCCCAATGTCGGCGATCGAGAGATCGGGTGGTATCATATCCACGGCGACGTCAAGGCGATCCCCCTCCCGATCCACGGCCACATCCACTGGCATTACGATCTTGGTCGGATAGTCTGCGAGCAGCCTTCGGGCCAGATCCACCTGATCGGCATATCCCTGGCCTTCCACGAAATTGACGTTTGTCTGGCCCACGTCAACCCCGGATGCCATGAGAAATACAGTTCCTACAACGCCCGAGACGAGGATGGCATCTGCACCGTCGCGGGAGAGCACGTTCTTGGTAACCTTTATCGAATCGTCCACCTTCGTGCCGCCAAGCGCGAAGACGCAAGGGCGTTCGCTCCCATGAAGCCCTTTGTCGAGGGATTCGATCTCCTTGTCCATGAGCAACCCTGCGGCGCTCGGCAAGACCTCGGTGAAGCCGACTACGGATAGATGGGATCTGTGAGAGACTGCGAAGGCGTCGTTGATGAATAGGTCGAATAAGGGGGCCAGCCGGCGGACCATATGGCTCTTCGCATGGTTGGCGGGGGAACGATTCATGTTCTCCTCGGAATAGAATCTGGTGTTCTCGAGGAGCAGGATTTCGCCTGGTTCAAGGGACCTTATGAAGTCGCGGGCGTGGGATCCGAATATATCATCTACGTAGGAGACCTCTCTATGCAGAAGCCTTGATAGCTGCTTGGAATGGGGCTCGAGGGTGGAGAAGTCCTTCTTTCCAGCCCTGCTCTGATGGGCCATGAGAACAACCCGACAGTCCTTCAGGGCTCGCAGGGTATCCAGATGGCTCCTGAACCTCTTATCGTCCAAGATATTTCCTGCAGGGTCCATGGGGGAGTTGATATCCACCCGCATCAGAACGCGCTTGTTGTCCAGTATGAGATCATCCATGGTGAGGTAGTCCTTCAACTCGCCTTCCCTCCGTGATATGGCTGTGGTTGGGGTTGACACAAGGAATATATATCCGTTCCTTATTTGGGCGGAAATTGGCGTTGCGTGGAGACGTGCCCTGTGGGGGGGTGGTCTCGGCAAATGTCGAGAAAACATCATATACCTGTAGCATGGATCTCCCAAATACAATCTCATGACCAGTTCATCCTCATCGGGGACGTGATAGGATCTTCAGAACAGCTCAGCTATTGGTGGCGGCGATGCTGCTAGCCGGTGTCGCCTGCGGGATCGACTATGGAAAGGAGCGGCCCATAGCGGTAGTGTCGGGCTCAGAGCAGTCGGGGCCCGACTGCGACGGCCATATAGTCGTCTGGCGCGACAATCAGAGCGGCAACTTCGATATCTTCATGTACGACATCGAGACCGGCCTTGGTCGATGGATCTGCATCAATCCCTTCTGGCAGATGAGCCCGGCCGTCTCGGGGGAACGCATAGTCTGGCAGGATATGCGAAGCGGAAACGCCGACATCTACATGTTCGATGTGATCAACCGCACAGAGACGCTGGTCACTGGAGCTGTCGGCAACCAGACGCTCCCGGACATAAGCGGGGAGAGAGTGGTTTGGATGGATGACCGCGCCGGCAGATCGGAGATATATATATACGATCTTCGTAGTGGGATGGAGAGGCTCCTCTCAACCTCTGAAGGAGATCAGATAGAGCCTCGCATCGATCGAGACCGCGTGGTCTGGATGGACGGCCGATCCGGCAACATGGACATCTATATGTATGATCTCGCGGCCGGAAGGGAGGTCCCCATATGCACTGCTCCCGGAGATCAGTTCTTTCCCGTCATCTCAGGAGACCTGATCGCATGGTCGGACAACCGCACCGGCGATCTCAATATTGCCTACTTCGATCTTTCGAGCGGGGTGGAGACCGTCATCGAACGCCCCGGCGTGCAGACATCTCCGGCTGCATATGGGGGTCTTCTCGCATGGAATGAGAACGATACCGATCTCATCCTCTACGATACCGCCTCGGGAAAGGAGATGGTCGTCGCCCCGGGATCTTTGAAGGTGGAGCCTGCGCTCTGCGAGAGGGGACTCGTCTGGACCGACTATCGATCAGGTGACATGGATCCCGATATCCAGATGTGGGATACGACCATCCTCTCAGATACCACGCTTACGAGCGGGCCATACAACCACACCAATCCGGCAATCCTTGGAGAGGATCTCGTCTGGAGCGACGACAGGACCGGCAAGTTCCAGATATATCTCCTCAACCTCACAACGATGGAGGAGGTGGCCGTAACCGATGACGATATCGATCACAGCAGCCCTGATATCAGCAAGGGCTACGTAATATACTCCGACAAGCGGAGCGGTAACCTCGACATATTCCTCTACGATATTGATAAGGGGGAGGAGAGGCCGGTCTCTACAGATCCATCTGACCAGAGGTATGCCCTTATCGATGACTCGAGGGTGATCTGGATCGACAACCGGACGGGCAGCGATCAGATCTATCTCTACGATATCTCAAGCGGGGCCCAGAGACGGATCACAAGCCGGGAGACGATCAAGCTATGCCCCGTCCTCAGCGGGGATAACCTCGCCTGGATCGAGGACAGGCTGAGCAATGGCAAGTGGGACATCTACCTCTACAACCTCTCCACAGGAAAGGAGACCCCTCTGATTACCAATCCGGCCAGGCAGGTTCAGCCATGGATCAGCGGAGATACGCTCGTCTGGGCCGACGGGAGGAACGGGAACTTGGAGGTCCCGAACTGGGATATCTACACCTACAATATAACGACGGGCGTTGAGAGGTCGATCTGCAGCAGCATCAACAACCAGGGATATCCGAGCATATTCGGACGCTACGCTGCCTGGCTCGACGAAAGAGGCGGTGACAGCGACATATACCTCTACGACCTCGTAAAGGGGGTCGAGGTTCCATTGGCTGCAACCCCGCTTCGTCAGGCCTCGTACGACGGCGTGGGAAATCCCTTCAGCGTGAGGCCTCATGCATCCTCTCGCGTCCTCAGCCGGGATCGAGTGGTCTGGATGTCGCTGGATGAGGGCGGGCACAATCAGCTCATCTGCCGATACATCATGGCCGATCCATTGCTCATAAGGAGCGCTGACTATCCTGCCACAAACGGGAGCCTCCTCGTATGGAGCGACAATCGGAGGGGGGATTGGGACATATACGGATTCGACTTCTTCAGCCGCACAGAGCGGCCCATCATCAGGGCAGATGGTGAACAGCTCTATCCGGCCGTGTCCGGCGATATCGTCGTCTGGTCGGACTATCGGTGCGGGGACTCGGACATATGGATGATAAACCTCTCAACCGGCCTTGAGAGGCCTATCGTCACGGGCACCGGCGATCAGGTCTGGCCGTCCATTTGCGGCCAGAAGGTGGTCTTCATGGACAACTCATCCGGAGACTGGGATATAATGCTCTACAATATCGGCGACGGTTCCACCATCGAGGTCTACAGGGGTCTTGGAGATCAGGCCTATCCGGTCATATGGGGGGATTTGGTGGTCTGGCAGGACGAGAGAGCTGGGGATATCGATGTATACGTACGCGACCTCGCACTTGGGATCGAGAGCAAGCTAACCGGCCCGGGCGACCAGATCTATCCTGACATCTGCGAGAAGACCGTCGTCTGGCAGAACGCCACATCGGGGAACATCGCCTACACCTTCCTCGGGAAGGACTTCAAGAGGGAGTACCCTCGCCCTGGCGTGCAGAGCCACCCGGTCGTCTCAGGAAATGTGGTGGCCTACGTCGATGAGACGGCAGAGGGTTCAGCCATACGAAAGCTCTACCTCGATAGCTGGAAGGACGTGCTCGTCGCCACCGGCCCTAGCCAGGTCAAGCCGGACATCGACTCAAGGCTCGTCTGGCTGAACTCACAGACCGATCGTGTCAGGTCGGAGACGGTGAGGCCAGGCCAGGTCAGCGTCGTCGCAAAGACGCCCGGGGATCAGACCCATCCTGCGGTAAGCGGGAACTTCGTCGCCTGGATGGACAACCGGACGGGCGACCCCGACATCTACGCCTACAGCCTCATCCAGGAGGTTGAGGTCCCCCTCGACGCCGGGCCCTTCGATGAGATGTATCCGGACGTCCATGGAGAGGTCATCGCGTGGGTGGCGCAAAATCCGCTTAGAAACGATTGGGAGATTCGAACGTTCGACGTTATCACGGAAAACCGATCATCCCTGGTCTCCGGACTCAACTCGCCGGCTGCTCCCTCCATCAGCGATTCAATGCTCTCATGGGCCGATCCCTTCGCCACCTTCGGTTTAAGGGTCTACAAAAAGCCCCTCTTCGGGATAGAGCCAAGGGATGCGATCCCCCCAAGCGGAGGGAATCCCGACTCGGGCGGGGCATATGTGGTATATCAAGATAACGTCAACGGCAACTGGGACATATTCCTCTGGAAGGGACAGAACCGAAAGCAGATCACTGGCTCGTTTGATCAGACCAATCCACGTACCGACGGCTCGATCGTGGTCTACCAGGACAACCGAAACGGCAACTGGGATATCTATGCCTACGATATCAATGCCGGCAAGGAGGTTTCGATAACCGATCTTCCATCGGATCAGGCGAGCCCCGACGTAGAAAGTGGAATTGTCATATGGCAGGATAATCGTGACGGCAACTGGGATATCTACGCCTACAATATGCAGACGGGAAAGGAGGTTGCCATATGCAGAGATTCGGGGGATCAGACCGAACCTAGGATCGGTACGGGGAGCATTGTCTGGACGGATAGACGGGACGGGAACGCCGACATATACATCTGCGAGAAGTGCGTCTCCTAGGAGACGTTGTTGGGCGGTCGGCCGGCAAGTGGGAGGAGAGGTGGCGGGAGGCACCGCCCGCCGTCCTAAATTCCGATAGGCCATTGGCAAAGCCTCGATATCGCAATCGGCATCGAGGCTTTGCCCGTCGTCCCCTTTCCCAGGGGGTGGGGGCAAAGTTTATTTATGCTGAGGGGCTGTGGAAGCGATTTAAACACTTTCAGGAAAGGCGTTAGCATGGAACTCGAAGAGCTTCGGTATGGCACGGAACTGCTCAAGCGCGGCTTCGCCAAGATGCAGAAGGGTGGTGTCATCATGGATGTGACCAACCCGGAACAGGCAGGAATCGCCGAGGAGGCCGGGGCGGTTGCGGTGATGGCCCTCCATGCAGTGCCAGCCGATATAAGAAAGATGGGTGGGGTGGCGAGGATGGCCGACCCGAAGGTGATTGAGGAGATCATCGGTGTCGTCACCATACCCGTTATGGCCAAGGCCAGGATAGGCCACTTCGTAGAGGCTCAGATCATCGAGGCGCTCGGAGTGGATATGGTGGATGAGTCAGAGGTTCTCACGCCTGCAGACGAGTTCCACATAGACAAGTCGCGCTTCACCGTGCCCTTCGTCTGTGGCGCGAGGAACTTGGGGGAGGCGCTCAGGCGAATTGGCGAAGGCGCGGCCATGATCAGGACCAAGGGCGAGGCCGGCACAGGCGATGTGAGCCAGGCGGTTCGTCATATGAAGATGATCATGGGCGAGATTCGCCGGCTCAAGGGAATGAACGATGAAGAGCTGATGCGCGTTGCCCGTGAGATCGAGGCCGATTTGGACCTGGTCAAGGAGTGCAGAGCGATGGAGAGGCTGCCCGTTGTGAACTTCGCAGCCGGTGGCATTGCCACCCCCGCCGATGCCGCCCTGATGATGCATCTAGGAGCTGACGGCGTCTTCGTGGGATCGGGAATATTCAAGTCCGATAATCCCCCTGCCATGGCCAGGGCAATTGTGGAGGCGGTCCATCACTATGACGATCCCGCACACCTGGCCCTCGTCTCGAAGGGACTCGGAGGTGCCATGAAGGGGATAGAGGTCAGTACCATACCCGAGGGCGAGGTGCTCCAGTCCCGAGGTTGGTGAGCGTTGAGGATCGGCGTTCTCGCCTTTCAGGGGGCTGTCTCCGAGCATCTGCGAGCTGTGGATGAGGCTTGTGGTAGGGGGACCGCCATTCCGGTGCGAAAGGCAGGCCAGGTTCCGCTCTGCCAGGGACTAGTCCTTCCTGGTGGTGAGAGCACAACCATCGGCCGGCTCTTGGAGAGCACCGGGGTGGGAAGAGAGATCCAAGAGGCTGCTCGATCCGGGGTTCCCATAATGGCCACCTGTGCAGGTCTCGTCCTCCTCTCTCGGGAGATCGAGGGGAACTTGCGGGTACGGCAACTGGGGCTGATGGATATAACGGTATCTAGAAACGCATTTGGACCGCAGAGGGAGTCGTTCGAGGCGGATCTCGATGTGGTCGGGTTCGATCGGCCCTATCGGGCGGTCTTCATCCGAGCCCCGGCCGTAACCCACTGTGGTTCAGGCGTTGAGAGGCTGGCCCAATGGGGTCGATGGGTGGTTGCAGCCCGCGAGGGAAACCTGCTCGGCCTCTCCTTCCATCCGGAGCTTACGGCGGATATGAGGTTTCATGAACTCTTTCTGGAGATGATGGAGGAGGCAAAATGATCTCGGCAGATCTTGTGGAGAAAAGCTACGAGGATATGGCAAAGGAGATAGGGGAGCTCTTGGCGGAGTCGAAACGCCTGGGGGAGGAGGCAAGTTGTGCAATCGAGGGATCCGACCACAATCGCTCCCAGTCGGTAGACCTGCATGGCTTGGATCCCGAGAGGGCGGAGAGCCTTTGGAACGAGGCCGAGGAACTTCGCTCCCTTGCGAGGGATCTGATGAGGCAGGCGGTGGATGCTAAGATCAGGGCAGCGGATATACAGCATCGTCTGGAGATACGCGATACCATCCAGGCGGCCATGGACTACTCAAAAAAGGCATGGGATGGTGCGGTCAGGGCCGAAAGGCTCTGACTCGATTTTCCCGCTAATCCTGGAATATAATGCTCTTCTGCGTCTCAAAGAAGCCCCTTAGCTGTTGGTCTTCCTTCATCTTCTTGTTGAAGCGAGCGTACTGTGTTCGCGTGTTCCAACTCCCATTGAAGGCTTGCTCGCTCTCGAAGGCAACGGTGTTCTTTGTGCTGTTCACGGTTCGAAGCAGGCCCCTCTCGCTCTTGATAAGGTCGCTTATATTGAAGCGCTCAGTTACGCTCGCACCCATGCCACCGTGAAATCCGGGCGACTCCAGGCTCTTGAATCCCTTCAGCACGCCCTGGAAGACGAGGTCCCTCGACTCGTTGAAGTTGACGAAGGGGTTGCCCTTGGCAATTGCTCTCTCAGACTCGAGATCGATATTTCCGATCCCCTTGAGGTCTTCATGGAAGCGAAGCGTCGTATCCTGGAAGGTGTCCTTAAAGGAGATCTCCCCATATCCCTTGATCGTGGAGGACTCGATGAAGAGCATTCCCTCTCCTCCTGATCGATTAAGCTCTCCCAGGGGCTCGGCCCCCTCCACCACGGACCTGATCTCGGTCCTTCCCTGAACCTTGGTCTTCTCCCGCTCTATCCAGTGGACGGTGAAAGGGCCGTCATGGGCAGAGGTGCCGTCGCTACCGGATGCACTGACTGCAATCGACACGTATACATCGGCGAGCTGTCCTGGAACGAGACAGCTCCAGTAGCCGTCCTTGGCAGTTCCAGCCTCCAGTATCATGGGTATGCTTCGCTCGGAACTTATCTCCTTGCTCTCGGCGTCGGCAACGCCCCATCGAAGGGCAGCCGATCTCACGCCGACATCATCGCGGATGTGGACGGAGATCTTGGCTGGCGATCCTGCTGGGGGTTCCGGGGGCGTTGCCATCACGTCCAGTATCTGGGCGGATGAGGGCTCGGGCGCGCTCTCTATTGTAAGCAGCATCTCATCCGGCAAGGATTGGGCCGGCTGGGGCGGGGTAGAAAGATCCTCTCCTTCAATTGGCCCTTCATCGAAGATCTCCTGGATGTAGCTGATTAGCTGGGATATGCCGTCGAAGGGACCCGACGCCTCGATCCCTCTTCTGAGAGAGTGGTTCTGGCCGGTGGCGCGTACATCCTCTGGCGAAGGGTCGCTCTCGTTCGACCGGTCACTGGCGGCTCTGGATTCGGCAAGAGGCACCTCTACTGAGCCGGTCGATATCTGCATGGCGATCGATTCGTTCCCCGGCGGCTCCGTGGTATCGTCTCCCTCTACCACCTCAACAGGCCTTCCCCCCGCCCTCAATGCAGCCGGGATGCGCGATGAAGGGGACTGAATCCTGTCGATCGGCTGGTGCAGGCCTATTGCAAGGTCGGCTCTCGCCTGGACTGCCACCTTGCCGCCCGTGAAGGCGTCGGCAGTGACCACGTCCTCTATATCCGTCGTTATGGGCTTCTCCACATTGATCGTCCTGCTCTCCTTGGGGCTGAGCAGGTCTACCGTTCCGAGGGGGCCGAACGTCTTGCTGATCACGAAGATGTTGAACAAGGGGATGCTTCCTTGGTTCTCCAGCGTGCAGGAGATCGTGGCCTTCTCGCCGAAGCGGAGCTGATTCGGGGTTGCAGTCACATCGAGGCCAAGCGCCACCTGGTCGAGCCTGATCTCGACAGATGAGTCGTCGGTCCAGATCTCTCCTCGTGAGTCCCTCCCGGAGACCTCGAGCAACAGAGTGCAGTTCTCCTCTGCCAGTATCGCAGGGCTTGCCACCTGGAACTCCCCTGGGTCGAGCCTGCCGATGCTCGCAATCGCGCCAAAAGTTGCCTCGAATAGGGTGATCTCGGATAGGGGATCATCGCCGCCGTTTGCAATGAGGCAGTTTATGTTGACCGTATCGCCGGCGGTGGCAGTGATGATCCGGGGGGTGGCCTTCATCGAGATCTGAGGCGAGATGGTCCTGATCCGAATCTCCGACTGGCAGGAAACGATCTCGTTGCTTCCGTAACCCTCGGCCTTCAGGGGGATCGTCTTGCTCTCGTTGACCGTGAAGATGGCTGCCATCTTGGCCGAGCTTCCAGGGGCGAGGTCCTTTAGGCGGCATCGTCCGATTCCCTCTCCGACGAAGCTTATGTTGTTCAGCGTCTCCTCGCCGATGTTGCTGATCTCCCATGTGATCTCGACCGGCTCTCCTGGATAGACGATCGTATGTGAGGGCTCGACTGCAAGGGCCATCTCGGATCTGAGGACGTGAAGATCGACCTTTGCAGAGGCGTATGCCTCACCACTTGCTGGATCGGTGGCCAAGGCCTGGACTTGGTCGGAGAGGGTCTTGTTGAGGGGAGCGTCCCTCGCAAGCGTCTCCCTCGCTCCCGGTGCGAGCGATTGAACGCATCCGATCATTCCGAGGTCATCCCAGATCACGACGTTGGATAACTCCTCCGATCCCAAGTTCTCGGCAGCGACCTCGATGGATATGTTCTCGCCTTTGTGGGACCTCAAGGGAGCGGCCTTGACGGCAAGGCTCAGGGCGGAAGAGAGCTTCCATATCCTATAGGAGGTGGAGTTGGTCCAGCCCTTCCCTTGGGGGTCGGCTCCACGGGCCTGTGCGATGATATCGGTCGTCTCCTCGATCGTCAGGGCTCCATCTATGTGGATCTCCTGGCCCGGGGAGAGGAAGCCCGTGCTGACGTTCTCTCCAACGCACTCCAGCTCGACGTCGTAGAAGATCTCATCGCCGGAGTTCTTCAGTGTGCAGCGAAACAGAGAGACCTCGCCTGCGTATCCTCGGCTGCGATTGGCATCGATCGTTATGTTCAGCTCGGCCGGGGCGGGGCGCGTTGCCGGAGGATCGGCCTCATCCGGCGGGCTCCCCTCTCCTTCCACGTCAGAGGTGGAGCTTTGGACCTGGAGAATGAGATCGCCGGAGTATCCTGTGGAGTATCCCGGTTTGATGAAGGCTGAGCGCGGAAGCTTGTTATGCACCACGCCCTCTACGGAGCGGTCCTGTGAGTCAATTGCCTTCACGGTTAACCTGTCTGGGAAGGCATCATCCGTTGGGGTTGGCTGGAAGAGGGACTGGCTCTCTCCTGCTTCCAGCTTGGAGAGGATGGCAAGCGTCGTTCCCCGGCCGTCGAGTATCGTGATCCGCCTCAGGGGTTCGGCCCCGTCGTTGGTCAAGTTGTAGCGATAGGAGAATCCATTGGATGAAGGGATGCCTGTGATCGTTGCGATCAGGTTGGAGCAGGGGATCTCTTGGGAGGCTGAAGCCCTGTCGAGAGGCGCAAGATCGACCGGCTGGCCGGGCGCAGCCTCCAATCGGGGGGTTATGAATGGGAACGGGAGGTGTTGTGACCATGCACAGCCAAAAGATATCACGACTGATATAGCAAAGAGCAAAAGCAATGCTAGCCGCAATCTATGGCTGCCTCTTCTAGAGGCTAGGCCAGGCCTTTCGCTCCACCCCTTCATATAGCTCCCTTCAAAAAGCTCCCTGTAGCCAATTATTCAATCCTCTCTATCTATAAAGCTATTTCGGATGAATGGAGGATAATCGAACAAGGCAGGCCGGGAACCCGGCGGATTAGAGCCTAAACGGAGGAGATAACTCCGGTGTTATTCTTATAGTGGGCTATCCTATATGCTCACATGGACCCGATCCCAGCCTTCTTCCTCTCATTGGCGTTAGGAAGCCTGCTCATCGCGAGGGTAAGGCTCTCTCCCTTCCTGGGGCTCGTCATGGCTGCTTATCTCCACGGCCTTCTAACCGGAATGCCTGATGTCACGGACCAGGTATCTCAGGGCTTGGGAAGGATTTTCTCCGCCCTTTCCCTTGTTATCTTCTCAGGGGCAGTGATCGCAGAGCACCTGCGCCAGAGCGGGGCGATCGATAGGATAGTCTCCGATCTGAACCAGGTTGCGGGCGGGAGGGGAACTTTGGCCTCGGGGGTGAGCGGGTATCTGCTCTCCCTTCCGGTCATGTGTTGCATCACATCATACATAATTTTAGAGCCGGTCGTTGGATCCCTTCAAGGGGATAAGTCCAGGAACCGCTTTGCCCTCGCGGTTGCATCGGTGATCTCCTTCGTCCTGGTCTATCCGTCTCCCGCGGTCCTCGCTGGATCGGCCTCGCTTGGAGTCGCTCCATTGGATGCGCTGCGACTGGGTCTTCCCCTCTCGCTGGTTCTCCTTGCCCTCTCCCTCCTCTACATGCGATGGCTCTTCAAAGGCGAAGCCACCAGGGCTGCACCCTGCCCCGCTACCTCGCCTGAGAGGAGGGCAGGGACTATCGCTTCCTCCAGGGTTGCGGCCTGGTCTCCTATTGCGCTTCCGCTCTCCCTGATCCTCCTCGGGCTCTTCGCATCCACTGGGCCTCTTCGCATGATCGGGGATCCTCGAATGGCCCTTCTCATCGGAGCGATCCTCTCGCTTGCCTTCTCAGGCGGGCAAAGGCAAGGGGTTGTAATGAAAGCCTCCCGCAGGGCAGGGATCATCCTCCTCGACCTCTGCGGAGCAGGAGCGCTCGGGCAGGTCGTGGCATCGAGTGGGATGGGCGAGGCCTTCCTGGATGCGACGGGCGGTTTTCCCCTCCTCCTCATCCCCTTCGCGCTCGCAGCCCTGATACAGCTCGCACAGGGATCGAGGGTTGTTACCGTCACCGTTGCCGCAGGCATGCTGGAGGGCTATCCATTGGATCCAGAGATCACGCTTATGCTGATCTCTTCAGGAGCGTTCGTCCTCTCATATCTGACCGATCCATACTTCTGGCTCGTAAAGGAGACGACCGGGGCAGGCCTCAGGGAGGCCTTCCTCGGCTACACGCTCCCGCTCACGCTGCTCGGCCTAGCGTCGCTAGGGATGATTGCAATCGTGGAGGCCTTCATCTGATGCGGACGCATGCGCCAGATGCACCGACTCTATGGCATCTTCGCGCTCGGTTGAGTGGTGGAGGTGGCTTATGCAGCGGCAGTCGGAGCAGCCGAAGCGAGGGACTGGACTCATCCTCTCGCCGATGGCTTTGGCTATGGCGCACTCCAGATTATGGGCTGTTGGCGAACAGATGACATCCACAAGCACTGTATGGGGCAGGAGGTAGTCGATATGCCACCTGCGCGTCTTATTCTCGCCCGAGAGAATTCGCTTATGGCGGTCTATCCTGCGAAACCCGCCTGGGCCGCGGGCTGACCCCGTGTAGGCGTAGTAGCCTTCTGGAAACTCGATTTGCCCAAGCGCCCCGACGGCGATTGCCTCCGGGGCCGGGAGGTGCAGGACGAGGGTGTAGATGCCTTTGTTCACGTGGATGGGGGCTTCGGGGAAAGTATTTATTTCCAATGGGCTTGAAAACGGGGTCTGCATGATGCGGGGGTTGCCAAGCTGGCCAAAGGCGCAGGACTTAAGATCCTGTCTCGAAGGAGTTCGCGGGTTCGAATCCCGTTCCCCGCATTTCTGGTGCTGATTTTATGGAGCTTGGCATGGGGTGGGGGCTTATGCAATCTCGGGAGGGAGCTATGGGAAGAACGGAGCTATCCTGGGCTTCGAGGCCACCCTCTGGGCAGCAAGAGAACCTGACATCCCACTCTATTAGGCACATAGAACCGGAGCATAGCGATCTATTATGCCTACTTAGGCATGTAGACTATTAGTGATAACCAGCATCAATTGCCTCATTTGCCCCCACTTTTGCCTAATCAATCGGAAACTCAGGTTCATGCGGGTCTATCATCGTGCAAACGTTTGCTCATCGATTTGTTTATCAAGGTATCCTATATCTTCCCAACTATCTGGTCCAATTGTCTTTTTAGATAATTCAAGCAAACTATTCATAGAATACCAATACATTGTTTGGACAGAATCTTTGATAATTTTTTCTTCTTCTGCCTCACACCCCTGGTGAACAATTACACTTCTAATATTATACAACAACTTTACTTTCGATTCTATGCTCTTACACTCGCTTGCTGTTGTACCCAGAATAAAGGCTGCTCTTTTTGATATGGGGCCAGTCTTATCTCCTTTTTCTCCCCGCGTTATAAGTAAACACTCCAACGCAATAGCATATTTTAAGAATTTATCACTCACAACCTCATCGTCCATACCTAATCCCAACCACCTTATCGCCATAATAATCGAATTTTCCAAATCCGACCTATTCTCTGGAGCTTTGGAGAGCATTCCGCATATCTCATCTAGGCAATACTTGGTCTTCAAATCATCATACTTTTCTTTGCTTAATATATAATTTCCAAAAGGTCCTAAATATTTTATACTTCTATTAATACTGCTACAATCGTCTATAATAAAATACTTATAAGATCTATTATCACATTTGAAAAATCCGATCTTTATGTTTAATTTATCTTTATATATAAGTGGAATATATATTCTTAAGGTATTAATTGCTCGTTCGATTTCGTGTTGTCCTTTTAATTCCGCTTCTGCCAATTCAGCTTTAATAATAACATCGCCCCATATTTTGTTTTCGTCCTCCACATCAACTACTTTAGATAATTCTTCATTTTCTGCTTTTAAAGAACTGAATGGGACAAATCGCACATTTCCTATTTTTACTTCATCCAAATCTGTTAATTCAAGCTTTTCGATCGGCATTAATATCCTATATTTCTTAATGGATGTTTTCAGCTCACTGATAAAGCAATCAACCATATTATTGATCTCTTGATCAGAATCAACATTAGATTTAATAATTTTTATTATTAAATCCATATATTTATTTTTGATTCTCTTCACAGAAACATCGTCAATATACATTGGATCAGACTTAATCAATTTAATCGCTTTTTCCAGATAAAGATTTGCGTCGTGATTCAGATGGAATATATATTTATCTCTATTGGTCATTTTAATACTCCAGATACGATTCTGACTGAATGGTTGCCATTCTCCATCAGGGGATATTTGATTTATTTGGGAATATAAGCGTTTTGTCAAATCAATCAATTCCTCTTTATTTATAGATTTTGGAATCTTTCCAAGCTTTTTTTTAATTGACATATTTATAACTCCTTGATGTCGTATATGTGAACGTGATAAGCCTTGGCGCTCTCATATATTTGTATTTTTGGTTATCGATATCGTACTCCTCATGATAAAATCACCAGGAATGTCGAATGACTCATTGCGGAACTCTCCTATGACATATACAACCTTAACTCCCACGTTTTAGGGGATATATTTGGTTCATCGCTGTTTTATGTGGGTAGATTGAATTGGAGTTTCCCAAGTCGTAGAT
>CAZWDT010000002.1:66467-87292 GCA_964632755.1 uncultured Methanotrichaceae archaeon | reverse complement strand
CCCCTCTAATCCAAGCCTTGGGGAGGATGGAGACGTCCGGCAAAGGTTCTTTGCCAAGGGGTGGGGAAGGACAGATGATGCCGACCTATTGCGCAAAGGAGTTTGCGAAGAGGAAACTCGAATAATCAGGTCCGAATATGCACGAGAATATGGTGGTAATCGAGTCCTCCGATGTTGGGCAAGGCTTAGAGGAGCTAGTCCCGGCAGAGGCTCTGAAATCCGCACAAAGCGAGAAACAGAGGGCAATTCCAGCCATAGCCAAGAATCCGGAGATCCTTCAGGAGATCGAACGGGCGGTCAAACAGGTTCCAACCCGCCATCAGCTCTTCCTCGGTGACTGCAGGTTCATGGAGGAGGTTCCCGACGAGAGCGTTCATCTGGCAGTCACATCTCCGCCCTACTGGACCCTTAAGGAGTACCCACCCAATGAGAGCCAGCTCGGCCACGTAGAGGACTACGAGGAATTTCTAAACGAGCTTGACAGGGTATGGCAGAACGTCTTTAGGGCTCTCGTTCCCGGCGGTCGTCTGGTGGTCGTTGTGGGAGACGTCTGCCTTCCAAGGCGCTGCTTTGGAAGACATGTGGTCTTCCCCCTGCACGCCAGCATCCAGGAGCGATGCCGAAAGATAGGCTTTGACAACCTCTCGCCGATAATCTGGTACAAGATCGCGAATGCCAGATTCGAGTCGAACAACGGATCCAAGTTCTTGGGCAAACCATATGAGCCAAACGCCATTGTGAAGAACGACATCGAGTACATCTTATTTCAGAGAAAGCCGGGAGGGTACAGAAAGCCCACTCAGGCCGCCCGTCTCCTATCGGTGATTCCAGAGGACCTTCACAAGGAGTGGTTCCAGCAGATATGGACCATCACCGGGGCATCGACGAAGAAGCATCCCGCCCCTTTCCCACTGGCCCTTGCAGAGAGGCTCGTTAGGATGTTCTCCTTCGTCGGAGATACGGTTCTCGATCCCTTCATGGGTACGGGAACTACAAATCTGGCCGCTGGCGAGTGGGGACGAAACAGCATAGGATTCGAGATCGAGCCGACCTACTTTGAGATGGCCTCAAATCGACTTAGAAAGATAAGAAAGAGGCAGCTCACCCTGGATTTTGCCGGGTTTTAGGCGGGTGAGATCATCACGGACTTCGCAGAGGCCTTCATATTCTCTGATGCTGTGAGGATGTTCTGGCAGATCAGGGATCGACAGATCGAGAGCCAGCTGAGACGTGGCAGGTCCGATCAGGGCAAACGGAGCGCGGTCACCGGCGGAAAGCAGATGGATGGATTTATTCGAAAGATAATAGAACGGATGATGGCAAGCGACGTCGAAGAAGAGGACATCTACACAAAAAAGACCAACCTGCCCGGATTCTTCCGGCCGGTCAAGGGATGGGATCTAGTAGTTGTAATTGATGGAGAGCTTCATGCGGCCATCGAACTCAAGTCTCAGGTAGGCCCGTCATTTGGAAACAACTTCAACAATCGCACTGAAGAGGCGATGGGCACAGCTTTGGACGTCTGGACCGCTTACAGGGAAGGTGCCTTTCGCACGTCGTCTGCGCCCTGGCTTGGATATCTGTTTTTGCTGGAGGATTGCCCAGAATCAAGAAGTCCAGTCAGAACTCAAGAGCCTCACTTTCCGGTCTTCGAGGAATTTCGGGGCGCGTCTTACGCCAAAAGGTACGAGCTATTCTGCCGAAAGCTGGTCCGAGAGCGTCAGTACAATGCCGCATGTTTCCTGATGGCCGATCGTGAAAAATCGAGCTCAGCTGAGAACTACATCGAACCGGCAGATGACCTTTCTGCAAACCTGTTCTTGTCTCAGCTGATACGCCATGTAAGAGATCGAAGGTAGGATTCGCTTCCGAGACCATTATGGCAAGCCAGCCGATAGCTCGATACTCCCCGCAAAGGTTCTTTGCCGATCAGGTACACAATGATCGTTGAGGATTCTATATGATACGTCACCTCCTGCCACTCGTAGCGCTATTGTTGCTTCTCTCGCCCGCCATCGGAGCCGGCGAGCAGCCGCTCAGAATCGCCATCATGACCACATCAGACCTGCAAAGCCAGGTCGAGCCGTTCGAATCCGATGGCGCAATGCTCGGCGGCATAGAGAGAATAGGAGCCCTTGCAAGAAACGTGAGCCTCGATTACGACGGCGCCCTTCTGTTCTCGACCGGAGACGACCTCATGGGCAACTTCTACCGCGCCTTCCAGGGGGAGCCTGAGTTCGTCGGCATGACGCTTGCCGGTTACGACGCAGTCTGCCCGGGCAACCATGAGTTCGACTACGCCTGGCCCCTCTACTTGAATGCCACCGCTTACGCCGGCTTTCCCATCCTCTGCGC
This sequence comes from uncultured Methanotrichaceae archaeon, assembly GCA_964632755.1. GTDB lineage: Archaea > Halobacteriota > Methanosarcinia > Methanotrichales > Methanotrichaceae > JAFGMR01. Next base: position 84,937 of record CAZWDT010000002.1, on the reverse strand, counting down.
GAACCTCGAAGTCGTGGACGAGCGACTGAGGGAGGCCATCGAGCCCCGGGCCATGCTGGATGTGGCCGGGGTGAAGGTGGGGGTATTCGGCCTCATGACCCCGGAATTGAGCCTCTTGACCAACGCCGGCGATGGGATTTCGGTAAACGGCGACTTCGAGGAGGTAGCGAGGGAGGAGATCGCCTTCCTGAGGGGTCAGGGAGCTGACCTTGTGATCGCCCTCTCCCATATGGGAACAGCAGTCGATCTCAAGCTTGCAAGAAACGTCTCCGGGATCGACCTGATCCTCGGAGGCCACGATCACGTCTACTTCAACTCCACCGTGGATGGCCCGGATGGATGGAAGACTATCCTTGTTCAGGACGGAATGAGGGGGGCTAGACTTGGGATACTGAGCTTCAACTTCTCAGGGCATGGCATGGACGATATCCACTGGGAGACCGTGCCTCTCGACGAGAACGTGGGAGCTTTTCCTGAGATCAAAGACCTCTTGACGCCCTTCGTCGACCGATACGATAAGGAGCTCGAAGCCGAGGTGGGAGCAACCAATGTCGATCTCGACGCCCGCGAGCCGATGGTGCGCGGCAGAGAAGCTCCAATCGGAGACCTCATAACCGACGCCTGGCTTGCCTGGTTCAAGGGGGCTGACATTGCCGCAATCAACGGCGGAGGCATTCGCTGCGACTGCATACTGCCGAAGGGGCCCCTCAGCATTCGCGACCTTTCAAACCTCCTCCCCTATCGAGGCTACATATACGCCCTCAACATGACAGGAGAGGAGGTCGAGCAGATGCTGGAGATCAGCGCATCAGCCCTCGGAACTGCTGAAGGAAAGGTCCCGGACGGCGCCTTTCTCCAGGTGAGCGGGATTCGGTTTGAAATAGACCTCTCATCTGAGCCCTACTCGGCGGTATATAACGGCTCAGAGGTTGTCGAGGTGATCCATCCGGGATCACGCGTCTCAGAGATTCAGGTTGCGGCTAACGACACGTGGACATCCCTCGAACCGGAGGGAGAGTACGTGGTCCTCGTCAACGACTGGCTGGCCAAAGGCGGCGATGGCTATGCCCTCCTCTCAGACATTCCAGACGAGAGGAGGAGGGATACGACCGTTCTGGATATCGATCCGGTGATCGCCTATCTTAAAGAGATGAGCCCTGTTGAGCCGGTCGTCGAGGGGAGGATCGTTATCATAAATGGCACGTCCCCAGGATGAGTGTCACCCAAGAGGTCGACCAATAGGGCGAGTGGCTGGGCCGCGCCCGCCATCCCCTGGATTGGAGCCTTCATCCCTTGGATCGAAGGGATCACGAGATCCATTAGGTCACGAGCAAGATAGACGGCTTGGGGGGAAGGAATGTACATACCGGTGATCTTAGGCACTGCAAGGGAGGGGCGAAAGTCCGAGAATGCGGCGAAGTTCATGCTCCAAGAGCCCATGAATGCTGGCCTGGAGAGCGAGATCATCGACGTTCGCGATTGCAGGCTTGAAGCAACGGACAACACCGAGACAGAACCGCAGGCGCTGCGCTTTGCTCAGAAGGTCCTTTCTGCCGACGCCCTGATCATAGTTGCCCCCGAGTACAATCGAGGCTACCCGGGAGAGCTCAAGGTGATGCTCGATATGATCTACTGGAGGAGGCGGTGTACTTCTCCAGTGTGGAGACGCTTTTTTCCGAGGACGGAAAGATCACGAAGGGCCTCAGTAAAGGGGACTCTCCGAGGAAAACGGGACGGCCAAAAGCTTAATGGGTCATGAAAGATAATATGGAAACGGATATTCTATCAGGGGGTTATCGTTAGATGGATGCCAAGAAGTTCTATACCCTTCCCGATCTGCCCTATGGGGCAAATGAGCTCGAGCCCTACATATCGGAGGCTCAGCTTGCGCTTCACCACGACAAGCACCACATGGCCTACGTAAAAGGGGCAAACGCCGTCTTTGAGGCGATGGAGAAAGCCCGCGCGGACGGGAGGGAATTCGATGTCAAGGCCACGCTCAAGGAGCTATCGTTCCATATCGGCGGCCATCTCCTCCACAGCCTCTTCTGGGCGAACATGGCCCCGGCTGGAAAGGGCGGAGGAGGCGCGCCAAAAGGCCGCTTGGCAGAGGCCCTGGACGAGGAGTTCGGAAGCTTCGAGCGCTTTAGAAAGGAGTTCTCGAAGGCTGCGGCAAGCGTGGAGGGATCGGGCTGGGCAGCTTTGGCCTTCTGCCGCATGACCAGAAGGCCGATCATAATGCAGGTCGAGAAGCACAACACCAACGTCTACCCGATGTTTGGCATACTGCTGGTGCTGGATCTATGGGAGCACGCCTACTACCTGGATTACAGAAACGAGAGGCCCAAGTTCGTGGAGGCCTTCTGGAATATCGTCAACTGGGAAGAGGCTGAGAGGCGGCTCGATAATGTGCTAAGGGCCTGAGCCAGCGCGGGGGGGGCAGCCACCCTCTCCCCTACTTCACTCCCCGATCTTTCGCCGCGTCCGTTCCCATGGGCCGCATGTGGGGCCGATGCAGTGCACTCCATGCTTCCCCTATCGATCGCAGCGCCAGCTTGCCCCAATCTCCGCCTCCAAGAGTTCGGCAAGCCGCCTTATCCTCTCCAGATGCACCTCCATCCTCCTCTGAAGGATGGGGGGAGCCTCCTCTGCTGCGGTACATTGATCCAGCCAGTAGGATACATCCCTCATCACCTCCCGAGCGTGCTCCTCAATCTCTGGCAAGAGCCTCCCCTCCGCTTCCAGCCGCTCGAGCCCTTCCCATACTCGCTCCTGCAGCTCTGCAAGGGCGACCAAGAGGAGGTCGAGCCGCTCTTCCCGGCGCATATTGAGTTCACGTCTCCTCGATGAGATATACATATTCGATTGCAGTCCCTCCCCCCTCACTTGCGCCTCACCCGCAAAGGCCATAAGGCCCAAGGAGAGAACCATATAGTGGTCGAAGGTTGGATATATCATAAATGAGATTTTTAGATTGTTATATTCCGCCCGCAAGGGCAATAAGCAGGATAGGCACAAGGGTCTGGTTGATAAGAGGTAGAAGGATGTCGTATTTCCATTTCATTGGGGAGGGCCGTCATGAGGGGTAAGAACAAGCAGCTGACCCTCACTGGGGTGATAGTAGAGACGATGCCACGTGTGAGGACGACGGACGGGCATCTGCTCAAATGGGAGAGAGAGGCTGTGGCAAAGCAGCTCCTGAAGGAGACCAAGCTATCAGAGAAGTTCTATAAAGTTCCTGGAATATCCGTGGAGGAGGCAAAGGAGATCGCCAGGGAGGTCGAGAGACGCATCAGGTGGATGGATGTGGAGTACCTGAGCGGCCCTCTCGTACGGGAGATCGTGAACGTCATCCTTATCGAGAGGCATCACCCGGAATGGCGTAACATCTGCACAAGGGTTGGCACCCCGGTCTACGACGCCCATCTGATCGATGTGGGATCGGGCTTCGAAGCCCACGAGAACGCAAATCTCCAGGAGAACGCCGAGACCAGCCACAAGAAGAAGGCCGACAAGATCAGCAAGGAGCAGTACCTCTTGCTGCTTCCCCCTTACCTTGCCGATCACCACCTGGCAGGCGACCTCCACATCCACGACCTGGAGTACTTTGGAACGAGGCCATTCTGCCAAGATTGGGATCTTCGCTACTTCTTCTACTACGGGCTTATGCCCGACGGACTGGGGACCAAGGCGAGCGTGGCGGGGCCTGCCAAGAAGGCGGAGGTGGCCATCCTTCACGCCGTAAAGGCGCTCGGCTCGGCGCAGACCAACTTCGCCGGAGGCCAGGGCTTCTATAACTTCCTCACGTTCATCGCCCCCTACTTTGAGGGCCTCCCCTATTCTGAGATCTACCAGCTGATGCAGATGTTCGTCTACGAGATGACGCAGATGATGGTTGCCCGCGGCGGACAGCTCGTCTTCTCCTCTGTCCAGCTCACGCCAGGGGTGCCTGCCCTCTGGAGGGATAAGCCCGCCGTCTACGCAGGCCAAGTCTGGGACGGGACGAGGTCGGACCGGCGAACCTACGGGGAGTTCGAGAGGGAGGTAAGGCTTGCCTTCAAGGCGCTGATGGAGGTAATGCTTGGAGGCGACCACTGGGGCAAGCCCTTCAACTTCCCCAAGCCCGAGATATCCATAGAGCCGGACTTCATGAAAGAGGACGAGGAGTACAACGCAAGCCATCCTGACCTTCCCACCTACAGCGACCTCTATCTACTGACGTTCAAGCTGGCCTCGGAGTACGGCACCCCATACTTCGACAACCAGCTTCCCGCGTATCGAGGTGCTGGAAAGGGGATATCGTGCTATCAATGTTGCGCATATCAGTTCTCTGCCACGTTCGAGTCCGATAGCGAGTTCGAGGAGAAGCTCAACTTCGACGAGGGAAAGCATTTCTCCATGGGCTCCTGGCAGGTGGTCTCCTTGAACTGCCCCCGCGCGGCATACCTCGCCAGGGGCGATGACGAACTCCTCTTCGAATACCTTCGCGAACTAATGGATACCTCTGTCGAGATATTCAAGGTCAAGAGGGAGTGGATGAACCAGATCCTTGCCAACCATCGGATGCCTTTTGCCACACAGAGGCCGAGGGATCCCCACACGATGGAGAAGGGAACTATCGCTGTCGGCCTCGAAGGCCTCGTCTATACGATAGGGGTCGTAGGCGTCAACGAGATGGTCCAGTTCCATACGGGCAAACAGATGCACGAGTCCAAAGAGGCCTGGAAGCTCGCGGTTCGGGCGATGACCGAGATGGAGCTATACGCAAAGACACTGAGCCAGCGCCACGACATGACCATCGCCCTCGCACGAACGCCGGCGGAGACGACGGCGCAGAGGTTCGCCGTCTCCGACCTGATTCGCGAGGAGTTCAGGGACTGCGCAATGCAAGTTGTCAAGGGAGATCTCGATGCAGCCATGCGCGAGACGAACACCCGCGATCTGCCAGTCTACTACACGAATGGGACGCACCTGCCGCCTGGGGCTGACGTCTCCCTGCTCGAGAGGGCAAAGCTTGAGCACGTCTTCTTCCCGATCGTGGACGGGGGTAACATCTTCCACATCTTCCTCGGCGAGGCAACGCCGGATCCCAAGGGGCTGATGGAGTTTGGCATGCGCCTTGCCCGCACAACCCAGATCGGGTACTTCACCTTCACCAGGGATATGACCGTCTGCCTCAACTGCTACGAGGTCGCTCCCGGGCTTCAGGAGAAATGTCCTCGCTGCGGCTCTGATGAGATCGAACACATAAGCCGGATAACCGGCTACCTCCAGGCGGTGAGCGGATGGAACGCCGCAAAGAAGCAGGAGCTTAACGACCGAAAGCGATACACGGAGCTGGCCTGAGGGGGATTGCCCATCCTCCCCACCCCCACATTAAAGACCTCCAACGGAAAGATATATATCATATCTACTTACCCCTCTATCTGCCAATAGGCAAATGGAGGAGTTTATAATGCCGGCTGTCGTTAACAGAGAGGAGTGTGTTAGCTGCGGGACTTGCGTTGATGAGTGTCCCGAGGAAGCAATCGCCCTAGACGATGAGGAGATAGCAGTAGTAAACGCCGACAAGTGTACCGAGTGCGGGACGTGTGTAGAAGCTTGCCCGTCAGAGGCCATCTCCATCGTGTGATCTGCGCCTCTTTTGCATCTTTTTTTTTTTTCGTCGACCTTAACGAATCGCGGCCAGGGCCGTTTACTCGGATATGACCTCGTAGAACTGATCCCAATCAAGCGTGGTTGCAACGCATCCAGCCTTGGTTAGCATCACGCCGATCGCCGGTATATCCTTGCTGTGGCACATCATCAAACCCTCTTTGATCTCCATCTGGCAGCCCACGCCGACTATGGCCTTCGGCCTGTACTTCTTGATGATCCTCTTTATGAAGCTGGACCCAGGGACAATGAAGAATTTATATCCAAGGCTTTCGGCGTACTCCTTGGCTTGCCCCATCTGGCACCGCCCGCAGTTCACGCAAGCTATGCCCTCAGGACCCAGCTTTGCAGGGCAGTCGACGCTTCTTAGGCATTGGGGCATGAAGATGTACCTGTCGCCATTGGAGGTCTCACAGAACTTCCTATGGTTGATGTAATTCCGAAGAAGGATGCTGAAGTCGTCGACCAAGGTGTCGTCCGCCCGTCCCAGCCATAGGATGGCCTTGATTACGCTCTCGAGGAGGCTGAGGGCGATGAGCATGATCCGAGCGTAGAAGAAGCGCCCGGTCTTGAAAGAGTAGAGTATGATCAAAGCCCCCATGAAGGAGAATATGAGGACCAGAACGACGACAACTACCACTGCCTCGCCCACAATGTAGAAGAAGGGGTCCAGATACTCGATCATCGGACTGTGTAGGGACCATGGGGTATAAGCCGCTTGCGGGATCCCGGCACGTCCAGACGGGCGGCGCAAGTTTTTTATCCCTGGTAGGGCTTGACTCATCCTGCCTTCGCGCTCATCAAGGTTTTAATGAGGATTAGAAATGGCCAGAATGCATAGCAGAAAGAAGGGAGCATCCAGATCCAGGCCGCCATCCAGAGATTCGCCTCCGGAATGGTGCGATATGACTCCTGAAGAGGTTGAGAAGATCGTGCTGCGAATGTTCGATGGAGGCATGTCCACAAGCAAGATAGGGCTCACGCTTAGAGATCAGTATGGCGTGCCAAGCGCTAAGCTTCTGTTGGGAAAGAACATGACGAGGTTCCTCAAGGAGAGGACCACGGTGCCGGAGATCCCCGAAGATCTCGCAAACCTGATGAGGAAGGCCCTCGTGATCAGGAGACACCTTAGAAGCAACCAAAAAGACGTTCATAACAAGCGGTCCCTCCAGCTCTGCGAGGGAAAGATCAGGCGGCTCGTCAGATACTACATAAAGTCCGGCAAGCTTGCTAAGGGCTGGGAGTACAAGCCCGAGACGGCAGAGATGCTGGTGACATGAACCTCGCCCTATGAAACGGCTGGATAAACCTGCTTTGGCCATCGCCAGGGCCATGCTCCGCTGCGAGAGCATGAGGGTGATATCCCACAACGATGCCGACGGCATCACATCCGCGGGAATCATCTGCAACGCCCTTCATCGAGCAGGGATACCATTTCACGCCACATTGGTGGGTAGGCTCGATCCGACCGTGGTTGAGGACCTGGAAGGGCCCGTGGTATTCTGCGACATGGGAAGCGGCCAGCCCGACCTCGTCTCCCGCGTCCCCGGCGATGTATTCGTCGTGGATCATCACCGTCCCGTGGGGACGCTGAGTTGCATGAGCATAAACCCGCATCAGGTCGGAATAGATGGTGCCTTCGAGATGAGCGCATCGGGCACTGCCTATGCGGTGGCCAGGCAGATGGGGGAGAACGTGGACCTCTCAGGCCTCGCGCTCGTGGGCGCCATGGGCGACCGGCAGGCAATGATCGGAGCGAACAGGGCCATACTGGAGGAGGCGGTCCTCGGAGGAGCGGTGGAGGTCAGGCCCGGCCTCAAGATGGAGGACGGCGACGCGCAGGATGTATTCGAGCAGGCCATCGAGCCGCTTCTCGACATCACGGGAGACACCGTAAAGGTGAGAGAATTCCTGGAGGGAATCGGCGTCTCCGGCAAGCTTCAGAGCATTTCGAACGCGCAACTCTCCCGCCTCTCAACGGCATTGGTGCTGAAGATGCTGATGCAGGGAAGCTTTGCCGCCGACTCGATTGTGGGCGAGGTCATTCGCCTCCGTTGCGAAGTCGTGGAGAACGCGGCGGAGATGGTCACAATGCTCAACGCCTGCGGCAAGCTCGATACTCCCGGGCTTGGGCTGACCCTCTGCTTGAGGGATGAATTTGCAATAGGTGGTTGTCGAAAGGCCTCGCAGGAGTATAGAAGATGGATCCTTGACGAGGTGAACGTGCTAAAGGGCGGCTGCCAGGAGCTCAAGAATATCCGCTATCTCCTAGCCGAGGATATGGTTGCCGGGGGCGTTGTTGCGGGACTAGGCATACGCTATCTATTCTCAGATCGCCCGCTCCTCGTGCTCAACAAGTTCGAGGGCAAGGTCAAGATCTCAGCGAGAGGGAACAAGCTGCTGGTGTCCCAAGGGCTCGACCTATCCCTAGCCCTGAGAGAGTCTGCGGGGGCAGTCGGCGGAGCTGGTGGAGGCCATAGCGTGGCAAGCGGTGCTGCCATTCCCCTCGGCAAAGAGGATAGTTTCCTCGCCCAGGTTGACCAGATGGTGGGAGAACAACTTGGCCGATCGAGGGCTGAGCGATGATGCGAGCCCGGCTGACCTTTCGCGGACCCTTAGCCGCCAGGGCCGCGAAGTCGCTTGCGCCCGACAACCTCCCCGATATGGTCATGGATATGCGCGGCGAGGACGTGGTCGTTGAGCTTGCGGCCGATCGGCCTGGAAGGCTCCTTGCCACGATCGACGATCTGTTGATGAATATGAAGATTGCTGAGGAGACGTTGAACTCCTCGGAGGAATTATGAAGTTTCACCTTGAGGCAAGCTTCCGCCTCAGTGGCGATGCCAGTTGTGCCCTGCCCGACCTCGCTGATCTCTTCCAGGGCTCTGCAGAGATACTGCAGAAGGGCGCACCAGTTGGACACGGCGCTAGGCTTGCGGATTGGAGGCTTGAGGAGAACCAAATCTTTTTGGTCCTGGATAGCGATAAGTACGTGCGAGCTCACGATGCCCTCCTGAGGCTAAGGAGGCCGCTTGCCCAGATGCTTGGCAAGAAACATAGAATAGGAGTGCGTGGCATCGAAGTGACCCGTTTCGAGATCGAGGTGGAGTCGAATAGGGAGATCTCCCACAAGATCCCCTACGTAAGTAGGATCGATTTCGAGGACGGAAAGCTTCGCCTTCTGCTCGATGTGGGGCCAGGAGGAATTGGCGAGGCCGAGCTCGACGGCCGGATACCGGATCGCATAGTATCCCTATTGGAGGAGAAGCTCGCCGACTATGGGGGCAAGGGAGAGCATTGGGAGCTCCTCTGGGAGAGCCCAAAAAGGAAGCCCATATTCGACTCGGATCCAACCGAGGAGATGGTGAAGCTCGGCTGGATAAAGCATGGATCCTCAAGAGGCCAATGGATCCATGGGCCGGAGTCCACGCACCTCTTTAGAACCTTCGAGAGGATCGTCCTAGAGGATATGCTCGAACCACTGGGCTATCGCGAGATGATATTTCCAAAGCTCGATACATGGGACGTCTGGAAGAAGAGCGGCCATGCTCTCGGCGTCTATCCTGAGATATACTTCGTCTGTCCGCCAAAGACCAGGGACCCAGCCTTCTGGGAAGAGGTAATGGACTATTACAAGGTCACCCACGAAATCCCCCTGGAGTTGGTCAAGGAGAAGATCGACTATCCCATAGGTGGCATGTGCTATGCGCAATGTCCCACATTCTGGGGTTTCCTACAAGGAATGACCCTTCCAAGCAACGATCTGCCCATCAAAGTCTTCGATCGATCCGGAACCAGCCATCGTTACGAGAGCGGGGGGATACATGGAATCGAGCGAGTGGACGAGTTCCATAGAATCGAGATAGTATGGCTTGGCACGCGCGACCAGGTCTTGGAGGCGGGGGAGCGACTGAAGGAGGGATACAGGAGAATCTTCGAGGAGGTCCTCGAGCTGCAGTGGCGCATGGCCTGGGTCACCCCCTGGTTCATGGCCCAGGAGGGAAAGGCCGGCCTCTCGGAGATGGCAGGGACGGGCACGGTGGACTACGAGGCCCTCCTCCCCTACAACGGCAACTGGATCGAGTTCCAGAACCTGAGCGTCAACGGGGAGAAGTATCCAAAGGGCTTCACCGTCAAGTCCCAGAGCGGAGAGCCACTCTGGAGCGGATGCAGCGGAGTAGGCCTGGAGCGATGGGCAAGCGCCTTTCTCTCGCAGAAGGGGCTTGACCAAAACGACTGGCCAGAGGCCTTCCGGAAACGCCTGGGAGAGATGCCTCCGGGGATCAGGTTCCTCTGAGGCATCCGATCTCCCAACAATCCCCCTCCCGGCAACTCCTGGGCCAAGAGGGGGAACCGCTAGATTATCGCCGCCGCTCTCCCTCAGATTATTTGAAGGCGAGGGGTCTCCTGAGACGATTTTCCTGTCGTCGAGCCAGTTATGTAGTGGCGTCTGCTCTCCTCACCAGATGTATCCTCGCCGGATGCATCCGGAGGGGTGGCAGGAAGCTCTGGCAGGCGGAGGTTCAGGCTGGGAGTCGTGCCCCCGGCAGGAGGTGGAGTGTTCGAAGCCACCTGGTTGTCTGCATTGAGGCCTACGATATCGGGATCTACTCCAAGCTCTTTTGCTCGACGAAATGCCGCCTCTGCCTCGAACTCTCGATTGAGCAGCTGAAGGACAACGCCCTTGGAATAGTAGTTCCAGCCGTCGTTTGGATCGATGCGGATGGACTGCTCGAAGCACTGGAGCGCATCGGTGTACATCCCACATTCCCGATAGGCGATCCCCTTGTAATACCAAGCGTTCTCTATGGATGAGTCGAGATCGATTGCCATATAGAAGTAGTATATCGCATCGCTGTACCTTCCTTGAGCGTTGAGCGCCCGGCCGCAAGAATACCAGTTCCAAGCATCCCGATTATCCTGGTTGATGGATTGGAGGAAGTCGGCCTCCGCCTGGGGGTAGTCCCCCAGGTCGTAGTAGGACCATCCCCGATAGTACCAGGCGTCCTCCATCCCCGGGTCGAAGCTGAGGGCACCGTTGAAGTACTGGATTGCCATATCGTGGTCCTCGAGCTTCCGGAGGGCACGCCCCTCCCAGTACCAGTTGTACTGATCGTCTGTATCGATGGAAAGCGCCTTGTAGATGCTGACGGCAGCGTCTGCGTAATCCTCCAGATTGTACTGGCATATCCCCATGTAGTACCAGGCATCCTCCAAGTTGGGATCCTGGTTTGTGGCGAACTGAAAATTCTGTATTGCCATCTGGTAATTTCCAGAGTTGTAATAGTTCATGCCTTGATCATACCAGAAATCGGCCGAATAGCCCTGGGCCAGAGGGATGCAGCCGATGAACAGGGCGACTAGCACCAGAGGTCTCATGATAAGGCCAATCACCTCTGAGGGTATATATCTTTGGAGAAGATGACGACAAGTGCCAATCGACCCCCCCTTCCTGTTGAGACTTGCGCGATAGTCCACGGCTGAAGAATCCAGAGGTATTGCATCGCGCCAATCGATCCCCTATAAGGGCACCTAGCGTGGGCTCGACCTCGATACATTAATGAGATGGTGAGTTGAGAGTAGGTATTACGCTGGGGCAATGGCGAAGCCCCGAGAGGAGGGTAGAGAGATATGAACTTCGAAATACCGTCAAGCCTAGCCAGGATATTTGGACTCTTGCTGCTTCTGGCACTGGCTCTGACCATTACGGGATCATCACTGGAAGCCACTCCTGAGAAACAGGTGGGCTACCTCGGCCGGCCCGGGGTGGTGATGATCGAGACCATCTACAGTGGAGGGTTCGTGGATGGGAATGGAGATGCAACCATCGCGCTTGAGTATGGAGGAGAGGAGTACGTCTGGAACCTGCCACAGATGGAGATTGGATCCCAGGGATCCGGATTCGTCATCAGCTCGAACGGCTACATAGTGACGAACGCCCATGTGGTGGACACGAAGGAGGAGGAGATCGAGCAAAACTTCGCCTATCAGACATCGGTATATCTGGTAGATAGGTGGAACGAGTACATCGAGGAGAACTCCATCGAGACGGATCTATCGGATGCGACTCTCATCTCCTATCTCTACAGGGCGCTCATCTCGGATCAGTTCACGCTCAAACACACAAAGGAGATCAAGGTATACTTCGGAGGATCCAGCACTCCGACGCGGGCGATCACCGCGGAGATCAGGAAGAGCAGCCAGGAGCAGTTCTGGGAGAGCTACGACCAGGACAATCCCTCGCGGGTCGTCAAGCACCGCTCAGGAAAGGACGTTGCCATAATCAAGGTGGCCGGATTCAACAACCTGCCGATAGTGACCCTTGGCGACTCAGACGAGGTCGAGGTGGGAGATAAGGTCATAGTAATAGGCTACCCAGGTGTCGCCAGGGCCTCTCAGATGTACGTACTCTCATCTGAGACGGATTACGTTCCAACGGTTACTTCAGGGATCATCAGCGCTCAAAAGAGGCTTCCCGACGGCTCGGCCATACTTCAGACCGACGCTTCGATATACCACGGAAACAGCGGCGGCCCAGCCTTCAACGCGGACGGCGAGGTAATTGGGATTGCAACCTATGCATCCGTCGCCCAGCTGGATAGCGGTCAGATGATAAACGTCCAGGGGTTCAACTTCCTGATCCCCATGAGCGAGGCGAGGACCTTCATCCGGGAGCTGAACGTCGACACAACTCCGAGCAATACGACCGAGTCGTTCGAAAGGGGGCTCGACTATTACTGGAACGGTCAGTACACTCAGGCAAGGCAGGAGTTTGACCGCATCCTCGCAATTGACCCCGGCAACCAATATGCACAGGAGTACTCCAGAATGACCTTGAAGGCTTGAGGAGAGGCGGATGAGGGCCACGTATAACCAGCTCCGCAGGGCGGAGCTTGAGAGCCGCCTCGAGGAGGCACTCTCAGCCCTCAAGAGATGCCGGATCTGCCCTCGTCGCTGCGGCGTGGATCGGCTGGCCAACGAGCGCGGGTACTGTCGAGTGGGGAGACGCGCGATCGTCTCGAGCTTCTCCCCCCACTTCGGGGAGGAGCCCCCGCTTGTGGGAAGAGGCGGCTCCGGGACCATATTCATGGCCGGCTGCAACATGGGCTGCCTGTACTGCCAGAACTACGAGATCAGCCACCTCATGGAGGGGCGCCTGGTCTCCGCAGAGGAGCTCTCGGGAATGATGATGCATCTAATGGATGCCGGCTGCCACAACATCAACTTTGTCACACCTACGCACGTCGTCCCCCAGATACTTGAGGCGCTCATCCTCGCAAGGGATCGGGGGCTCGATCTTCCGCTCGTCTACAACAGCGGAGGCTACGATTCCGTCGAGACTCTCCGGCTGCTCGACGGGATCATAGACATTTACATGCCTGACGCCAAGTACTCGGACGATGATGCAGCCCTTCGATACTCCGAGGCCCCTGATTACGCCGAGGTCATGAAGGCCGCAATCAGGGAGATGCACCGCCAGGTAGGCGACCTCGTCATTGAGGACGGGATTGCCAAAAAAGGGCTTCTCGTGCGCCACCTGGTCCTTCCAGGCGGCTTGGCTGGGACGGCGGAGGTTGTCCGCTTTCTCTCCGAGGAGGTCTCGCGCCGGACGTACCTGAACGTCATGGCCCAGTACCGCCCCGAGTACGAGGCCTTCGGTCATCCTCCCCTGGGCAGGAAGGTCAGCCTTGAGGAGTTCGGTGAGGCGATCTCGTTCGCCGTCCGGGCCGGGCTCGACCGGGGCCTGGCAATATATTAATCCCATGAGGCCGCCATCTAGTAACGAATGAAAGGTTACGAGTTCCTGGAGCACACGGCGGACGTCTTCTTTCGGGCCTATGGAAATACGGCAGAGGAGATGCTGGAAAGCTCCGCAGCGGCCCTGATCGCCTCGATGATCGATCCCTCTACAGTGAGGGAGGAGGAGAGCTGGAAGGTCGAGCTTGAGTCAGACAGCCTTGAGGACCTGGCATACGACTGGCTCTCCGAGCTTGTCTTTCTCTTCGACTCAGAGAGGGCCGTCTTCTCCAGGTTCGAGGTCTCCCTCGCCGGTAACTGGAAGCTTGACGCGACCGTCTGGGGCGAGAGGATAGACCGAAAGAGGCATCTCTTCGACTGCGAGGTAAAGGCTGTGACATTGCACAAATTCCAGGTCAAATTTGACGATCGATGGACGCTTCAGGCGGTCCTCGATGTCTAGGTGATATCATGCTCAAAAAGATCGATGACAACATATTCGAGCTGCCCATGGACCACCGGCCTGGGATGAGGGTTCCAGGAAGGATATTCGTATCCGACGCCCTTCTTAAGATGGTGGAGCCGGGAACCATCGACCAGGTTGCAAACGTGGCAACGCTTCCTGGGATCGTCAAGTACTCCATGGCCATGCCCGACGCCCATCTGGGATATGGATTTCCCATCGGAGGCGTTGCAGCCTTCCGGGAGGATGGAGGCGTGATAAGCCCCGGCGGAGTCGGCTTCGACATAAACTGCGGAGTTCGCCTCCTGCGAACGGGTCTTTCGCACGAATTGGTAATCCCGCGAATGGCGGAGCTCTTAGATTCCCTCTTCCACGAGATACCATCCGGCGTGGGATCGAAGAGCCGCCTCCGCGTATCCGAACGGGAGCTCTCCGAGATATTCCTGGCAGGTGCTCGCTGGGCTGTGGAACAGGGCTACGGCGCGGAAGCTGACCTGGAGCACTGCGAGGAGAATGGGGCCCTAGATGGGGCCGACCCATCGCAGGTAAGCGTCAAGGCCCGAAAAAGAGGTCGGCCACAGCTTGGAACGCTTGGAAGCGGAAACCACTTTCTAGAGATCCAGCGAGTCGAGAAGATCTACGACGAGGCCACAGCAGAGAGGTTCGGCCTCTTCGAGGGCGAGGTCACCGTGATGATACATTGCGGATCGAGGGGGGCTGGCCATCAGATCTGCACAGACCATCTGCAGTACCTCAATCGTGCCGTTGCTAAGTACAAGATAGAGCTGCCTGACAAGCAGCTGGCCTGTGCGCCGCTTGGAACTCCTGAAGCGGAGAACTATTTCGGGGCCATGGCGTCTGCTGCGAACTACGCCTGGGCCAATCGGCAGATCATAGGCTACTGGACTGGCGATGTCTTTAGAAGGTACTTCGGCGACCTGGAGATGAGGCTCGTCTACGACGTAGCCCATAACGTGGCCAAGCTGGAGGAACACGAGGTCGACGGCCAGAGGATGCGGCTCTGCGTCCATCGAAAGGGAGCAACCAGGGCGTTTGGCCCGGGCAGGGCTGAGGTTCCAGAAGCCTACAGAGACGTCGGCCAGCCGGTGCTCATCCCAGGCAGCATGGGCACGCCCTCCTACGTCCTCTGCGGATCAGAGAGAGCCCACGAACTGACGTTTGGAAGCGCATGCCACGGCTCTGGAAGGATCATGAGCCGGACGCAGGCGAAGAAGACATACGCCGGACGTGATGTGATGGCCGCCCTCGAGCGCTCAGGCATCAAGGTGATGGCAACCCAGCCGTCAATACTTGCGGAAGAGGCCCCCCAGGTCTACAAGCCGAGCGGCGAGGTTGTCGACGTTGTGCACAACCTAGGGATTGCGAGAAAGGTGGCCCAGTTAGTTCCCCTGGGAGTGACCAAGGGATAGCTGTGCAGCTCAGTGTGGTCCTTCATCAGCCCATGTACGAGGGAAACGTGGGATCCGTTGCGAGGGCCATGAAGAACTTCGGATTCCACGAGCTGGTGCTCGTCAAGCCCTGCCGATTGAAGGAGTTCAGCCGGGCCATGGCCTCCCACGCCCAAGATCTGCTTGCCGAGGCGAGGATCGCACCCTCCCTCGATGATGCCCTTTCAGGGGCGGACCTCGTCGTGGGGACGACAGGGAAGCGCATAGGCGAGGGCCAGAGGCATCTGCGGCTGCACCTGCGAGTGCCATGCCTCACTCCAAAGGAGCTAGCTGAGAGGCTTGCCCCGTGGGAAGGAAAGGTCGCCATCCTCTTCGGCCCTGAGGACTGCGGTCTATCCAACGACGAGCTGATGGATTGCGACCTCGTGGTGAGCATTCCTACAAGCGATGGTTATCCGGTGATGAACCTCTCCCATGCCGCAGCGATCCTCCTCTATGAGCTGAGCGGGATCGGACCAGGGGAGGTCAAGATGGCAGATGGAGGCAGCCTGGACCGGCTCTATGCGAGATACAGGGAGTGGCTCTGCTCCATCGACTACCCCACACACAAGATCGAGTACACCATGCTCATGCTTAGAAGGATCTATGGAAGATCCGGCCTCACCGAGAGGGAGGTCAACACGATCTTGGGGGCTTTGAAGAAGGCGGAGTGGTCAAAGAGGCGCTGAACGATTCTCCATACGGGCCAGTGATAACCGAAAAAAATGGAAAAAAAGAAGGGCAAGAGAATGATTGTGGCCCTTCGCCCGCCAGGCCTAAAGCTCAAGCCTCCCAGGCGGCAATCACCTTTTCCAGGTTGATGTAGTCGAGCCTTCCGTTCTTCTCCAGAACGAGGACGCCATCTGCGCTTCCAACAACCTTGCCACTGAGACGCTCGCTTCCGGTTCCTCCAAAGTAGACCTCGATCTCCTTGTTGTATAGATGCTCCGATATGAACTTGTCCATCATATTCACCACCCTCATAAGGCTTCTATTAACGTAATAAGGACTAATAGGAGATATAACTTGCGCTTGGCCATTAAATTGACTTTAAACGCCGAAAAAACCGAATATAGTTTAAATGAACTTGATCAAATCTTATTGTTTTGGGTCAAGCTCGCTTGAGATGATCAATCGCAAGGATGTGCGACCGGCTCTGTAATGTATATGACAAAAATGCTGCATGTGGCATGAGGGATCCAGGCGCTATTCGCGTTCATTCGCGGTTGACACGTTCATGATCCCGGCAGGCCCATGCACGAAGGATGAAAAACGATATCTTGCGAAGTTTTTTCATGCGAAATAAGGAGAGATAGTACTTGCTCAATACCACGAGGATACTTGAGATACTGATCAAGAGAGATCATTATCAAAAGGTATTGAGGATCCTCTGAAGATTAGCTAAAAAAAGCAATTTACATCAACCCATTGAGCAAGTTCTGGAGGTCTACATATCAGAAAGCCGGTCCCTGAGGATTGCTGGAAGCTCGCCGATATCTCGAATCACCCTATCTGCCGCATCGATGAGATCGGAGCTGGGCCGCGTATCTTGCTGGATGGTGAGGATCCCGATGTCCGCGGCCTCTAAGGCGTAGATGTCGTTTAGGCCGTCTCCCACCATCACCACGAGATCGTAGCTCCCCTTGAGGCTCGACACAATCTCTGCCTTCCTCATAGGTGTGGAGATCGGGTGGATCCTGTCCATACTGATGCCCGGGCATCTGGCAAGGCCCGAGACCGTCCTCGGGCTGTCTCCGGAGGCTACGTATATCTCGGCCCCTATTGCCAGAAGCTCTTTAAGCGCTTTCTCCAGCCCCGCAAATGGCCTCCCGCCTGTGCTGATCGAGTAGCTCATGATCGAGTCTTGCGCATCGACTATCATCCCTGTCGCATAATAGAAGTCAGGACAACGGGACGCAACTGCCCCGAGGGTCTCCTGGATCTCGGACATGGGGACCTGCGACCCAAGCAGTATGGCGCATGCCGCCTCCTCGTCCACGGGAGTGCTCGAGCAGCTGATCCTCAGCGCCTCCTCTCGGCCTCGAAAGAACTCGGAGAGGGGCATTCCGGGGGGTGCATCGAAGACCTCCTGAGGATTGAACTGAGGGATTACGAGGGCCCGGCCCTCCTTTTCCATCACAAGCTCGGTCGTTATTACATCGTGAAGGATGCGGCATCGAGGGATATCCTTGGCCACCCGGTACATCTGGAGCATGGTTCCTGCTACATCCATTATCACTGCCAGTCGGGGGCACATGCCGCCATGCTCTCTCTTGAGGCGAGATTAATCTGACGGTTTGGCATTAGCAATGGAATCGACAGTTCCTTATGCGAGCTCTACGCCAGGCAATCCCATGTTCCTAGGCCGAAGGTCGCCGAAGGCGGACGTATACATCAACTATGGAGACGACCGGATAAGCCATCATAGAGTGAAGGTCGGCCCCAATACGACGGCGCTCTCTTCCCTCCTTGAGGTAGCCCATGTGGAGTACACGCCAGACGAAGGCGCGACGGACCATCAAGGGGCGATGGTGACAGCGATCGACGGCTTTCGCTCCGACCTATCGCACTGCTGGATCTACTACGTCTTCGAATACAGAAGCTCCGGCTGGAGGATGCCGATGGAGATGCCTGACCACCTGGCCGTCTCCGATGGCATGAGGATCGGCTGGCGCTACTACGACCTCGCCCTCGGGCCTCGACCGCGAGACGGGCCCCTCTACACCAGCCGATGCGCCGGCAAGGTGCGCGTCTGCGCGCGGGAGTTCGGGTGAGGGTAGGGGGCAAAAGAGG
The DNA here is from genome assembly GCA_964632755.1 of uncultured Methanotrichaceae archaeon. GTDB lineage: Archaea > Halobacteriota > Methanosarcinia > Methanotrichales > Methanotrichaceae > JAFGMR01. The sequence goes on along the minus strand of CAZWDT010000002.1, from coordinate 66,841 downwards.
AAACGCGCCTTTTCGGCGGCTGCTAGATGGTAGAGTAAAATCGATTGCTACAAGGCTTCAGTCTGGGCTTGAGAGATCGCATCTCGATGAACCCCTCGAAGCCCTCCGATCCGTGTGCATATGACCCAAAAACCGCCCGCCTGAATCCACGGCCTCAGTCCCGCTTGGGAGGCGATGACTTGAAGGAGCGGTCGAGCTTCTCATCGAGCCGGTCGAACCTTGTGTCCATATCCTCCTTAAGATCGGTTCGAAGGCCCCGCAGCTCTTTATTGGTCTCATCCTGCTTGGATAGCATGAGGTTCATCTTGTCTCCAAGGCAATCGATCTTGCCGCCAATAGAGTCGATCTTGCCGCCAATAGAGTCGATCTTGCCT
>CAZWDT010000002.1:0-66367 GCA_964632755.1 uncultured Methanotrichaceae archaeon | reverse complement strand
ATCGATCTTGCCGCCAATAGAGTCGATCTTGCCGCCAATAGAGTCGATCTTGCCTCCAACAACATCGATCTTGACACCTAAGCCGCCGATCTTCTCGCCAAGGCAATCGATCTTGCTTCCCATCGACTCGAAACCGAACCTTGTGACGTCGATCAGCTCCTTAATATAATGGACCCCGATATCGAGGCGCTGATCGGTCTCGCCAGAGGACACAAGTTTGACGAATCCCTCGTAGTCTCCGGATGGCTGAGAGTAGCTCGCCGCGACATCCTCGACGGCGATCAAGCCATTGCTCATCTGCAGCCTCCGGCAGAGGATCTCCAGATCCTCCTCCCTGCCTTCTGCAGTCACCTTCACCCGGCCATCGGTCAGGTTCTGTACAGCGCCCCTGAGATTCAGGCTCTGAGCCAGATCCAAAACCTTGGCCCGATAGCCTACGCTCTGAACATTTCCCGAGACATACGCTGTGAGCTTGAGCATCGATCCCTCTATTGCGTCCATCCTTTATATAAATGCCTTCTCGTAGATGCCACCTCTGCCCGTTATGGCTTTGAAGCGATCTAGATTAAATAATAAAAATAGAAGGAGAAGCTCAGCGGTTCTGAAGCTTCTCCTTGAGCCCTTCGAGCTCGCCGGTCTTGTAGAGATACGCCCCAGCCCCGATGGCTATGAGCAGTATCAGTATGAGGCCGATGAGCATCCAGTTGAGCTTGTCCGCCTCTGCCACGGTCACGGTCTGGCCCCTTCCGCCGACCTCGACCTTGTAGACGCCGGGCTCCGTAGGCGTGTACTCGAATGCGACCTCTGCAGACTGGCCTGGCTCGACCACTACATCCTTGCTGGTGACGGTCTCCCCGTTGACCTTTAGGTCGTAGGTGAGGTTGTCAGCAACAGGGCCCCTGTTGTCCACGGTTGCAGTGACCTTGAAGGCCTTGCCCGCCTTGGGGCCTTCGCTCAGAGTCAGGTTCGTCACATCCAGGGAGGAGACCACCTTCATGTTCTTGCTGACGTCGTCATGCTCCTCCTTGGAGGCCTTGACCGTATGCTCCCCTGTGACGTTGCTCGAGTAGGTGACAGTCCCCTGTGTATCTGTCGAACCTATGAAGAGATCATCGAAGCTGACATCGACATCCTCCATGGGAGATAGGTTGAGGCCGCCGGTTACTGTGATCAGGAAGGTCTCCCCCTTGAGAGCCTCGGGAGGCACGTTCAAGGCGAGCCTCCTGACCTCCTTCATGGACCGGACGAGCATGCTGCCGCTGCCATCGGGATATCCCTCTAACTTTGCCTGAACCTGGAGCGTTCCAGCCTTGTCCGGCGTGTACCTCAAGGTGCCATCCGAGGATGTGGTACCAATCTCACTTCCGTCCACGATTACAAGAGCACCGCCGAGGGCCTTGCCGTCCGATGTGACGGTGATAGAGACGCTAGCGCCCATGATCGTCTCAGGAGCCTCAAGCCTGAGGGGAGCAAGCCTCTCTTCCTCCGAGACCTTCCTCACGGCTACGGGACAGAACCTACGATCCGAGTCGTCGGCAACCACGAACTTCAGGTTGCCCATTATGGTGATCTCCTTTCCCCGACCCAGGCTAATGGAGCCGTCGCTCTGCATTATGATTCCAGAGTCGGATAAGGACTCAACCTTCATCTTGCCGTGGACATCCCCTTCCTCCACAGCCTCAGGGATGTCGGAGACCTGGAATATGCCCTTGATCACGGCAAGGTCGGCCTCTGTCCCCCTGAAGACGCTGTCGACCGTCACGGCGATGATCGGCACCTCCTCCGTACCGATCTTATCCTCGTAGACGAAGGTCTTGCTCTTCTGGTCCCCGCCGACGGGATTGAGCACCTTGTCGCCAACCTCCTCGCCATCCTGGGTCACCGCGAGCCATACCTTGTTGCCGTTGAGGTCAACCTCCTTGATGGTAACCTCGTAGCCCTCCTCCAGGGGGAGGACCGATCCGGAAGTAAGCGTCCTCTCATCGTCGCTGTCCATTAAAACCTTTCGCAGCTGGCCCTCGTTGATGATGCTGAACTCGTCGGTGAAGGTCGTGCCGTTGTTGTAGCCTGCGAAGTACTTGTCGGCCATGAATCCTATGACGTCGTACTTGCCCCAGCTCGATAGCTCGAAGTCGACGGACTGCGGAGAGGTCTCGTAATAGAGATCGCCGTCCTTTATGCTGCTTCCCGAGACCTTGGCGCGAAGAGTCTCGGTGCCGACGTTATCGTCTATGTCGTAGTAGAATCCCTCGAAGTTAAAGACGTCCCAGGTGAACTCGTTGTCGTAGTCCTTGAGGACATCGCTATCCACAATCGTTCCCCTGACCTCGTAGCTTCCCTTTCGCTCAACTACGGGGGCAAACCTCAATGTATCTGAGTCTGCTACGAGGAAACCCACATTGCCCATGATGTTGACCGTCTTTCCCTTCCTGAGGGTGAAGGAGTCCTCGTTCTCCATCTCGATCCCCTTGTCCGAGACGGACACGACCTCCATCTCGCCGTACTTGTCCGCCTCCTCCACCGAGTCGTATGTGTCTGAGATCTGGAAGAGGCCGTCGAGCGTCACAAGGCTCGTCTCAGCCCCGGAGAAGACATTTCTCACGTGGGCCATGATCAATGGAGCGTCCTTTCCGCTGATGTCCACGTCGTATGTGAATGTGGATGTCCTCAAGTTGTCGGATATGGGAGTTATTACCTTGTCCGCCACCTCGTCTCCGTCCCTGGCAACCGCCAGCCAGACCTTGTTGCCATCCAGGTCGATCTCCTTGATCCTCAGCTCATAGCCCTCCTCCAGGGCAAGGACGGAACCTGTGGAGATCGTCCTATCCTCATCCTCGTCGATGAGGACGCGCCGCAGCTGGTTGTCGTTGATCATGGAGACGTCGCCGTCGACGACATCGTTATCCTTGTAGCCGGCGAAGTACTTCTCCGCCATGAAGCCCAGTACCTCGTACTTGCCCCAGTCCTCGAAGGCGTACTTGATCTGCTGGATCCGGCTGTTGTAGATCAATGCCCCTGAGTCGACAGAGCGGCTGTAGTTCTGCCCGGACTTGTCGAGATCGATCGTCATCATCTCGGTTCCGACGTTATCGTCCAAGTCGTAGAAGAATCCGGAGAAGGAGATGGGCGTCCATGTATAGGGGATATCATTTACCCCGTCCCGCCAGATCCTATCCGTCGGATATGTATCGAAGTCGAAGAAATCGATCTCCTCATCGACTGCGGTCTCATCTGCAGAGGCCGATGCCGCCACGGGCTCGATTGCAGTCTGGTTCTCCTCGGTTGCGTTCTCCAGAAGCGTGGCGTTGACTTCGGATTCGGACGTCAAGTTCTCGCTCGCATTTATCGGCAGAGTTGCATTAGTCGACGTGATGTTCTCGGCTGAGACATTGGCCAAAGTTGCGTTTATAGCGGTCTCGTTGATGACAGTCTCATTGATAGCAGTCTCATTGGATCCTGCGTTCGCCGTGGTATTGTCCGTGGCGTTAGCAGATGTCACCATGATCGCTTCTGCGGAGGAGGCATTGCCCTGATCGCTCTCGTTCAAGGTGAGTGTGGAAACCTCAGCATTGATGGAAGCATCCGCCTGCCCGGAAGCGCTCTTGGCCGATTCGTCCCCTTCTGCGATGCTTGTGGCATTCGATTCCTGAGAAGCTTCCAGGGACTCATCCGACTCGGCCACAGGGAGGATATCTGCCTCTGCAGTGGATACAACATCAGAAGCCTTATCCCCGGCCTCTGTAGAGTTCGATTCCACCACTGGTGTATCTGCCTTGGGAGCATCTATCGCGCTGGAGCTCTCCGTTGTCTCGCTATAGCCGCTGTTATCGAAGAAGTCGTCCTCGGCGATGCTGAAGGCCTGGTCGGCCTCGCCGCTCGAAGGATCGCCGAAGAAATCCTTGGTGGCTTCATCGCTAGGGGTATATGCCAACCCCCCAATCTGCAGAGCTGCTGCCAAAGTCGCCAAAAGCAAGCAGATTCCGCCCACCTTATGATGATGCATGATCTCCTCCACCTCTCATAATCTTAATATATTGCCCATCAATCCGCCTTGTATTCCCTTCTCTCTCGGTGTATGATATAACAATAGCGCCCTACTCGGCTATCCGGCCGATCTTGCGCTGTGATCCTGCAATCAAGAGCTAGGCTCCAGTTTATATCCCTTCGCCCAAGGATTACAAGTACTTTTCGTATGGATAGAATATATCGTATGTACCGTAGTTATAGAACAATGGTCGACGACGATAGAGACCCGATCGAAAGATTTAAGTCGATTACAGGAGATGACATTTGGGGTTTGCTCTTGAGAGTTATTCTGGCGATGTCTATCGTTTTGGCATTGGCCATATCGTTTGCCGCGCCCGTGCAGGGCATATCGGATAGCAAATACGATTGGATGGGTACGCCTGCCCAAGCGACCGATGACCAGCTAGTGCCCGACTACCTAAATCCATTCGCCGCCGGAAGGCCTGAGTGGGATCCATTTGGACCTGGCGGAGAGGGCGTCAGTGCGGACATTCCCTCCTGGGATCCTTATGGTCCCTCCTCCGCGTCGGGCATGATCGTCGAGAAGGCCGATCCGATCGAGGAAGGGCTGACGATAGAAGGCGCCCAACGCCAGCCCAATCAGCTTTACCTGCAGATGGGAAGCAGCCTTGTAACCTCCGGCAGCGTGAACCTTGGCGAAGGCTACACCCTCTGGGCAAGGATAGGACGCTATGGAAGCTTCAACCTATATGACACCGGCACAAACGTCCTCTTCCAGGGCTATCTCGCCCCCAGGTGGTATAGGATCAAAGGGGGCTACGCCGAGATAATGACATCTCATCTCTACACTTTCGTATGCGGCGCCTTGGCCAGCAACAACCTATCCATATCGGTGAACCCCGGCTCTTATCCGCTCATCTACGGCCTGACCGGTCGAGTGGTGGACCCAAACGGCGCAGGGATTCCCGATGTGACCGTTAGAATGAGCGGCAGCGAGGGCGGCCGCTTCACGCAGACCACCAACGCCTTCGGTTACTATGGAATGGATCTGCCATCAGGCACCTACGCCATAACCGCCTCGCGCCCGGGTTATCAGTTCACCACCTCCGCCGCTCGCGTGTGGACAGGGACCATCTCAGCAGCAAGGCTGATCATCGGCTACCCGCTTTATTAACCCTCGGCCCGCGAGAAAAGCCTTCGATAAGCCCTAAGATGGCGGGGAGACGCCAATCAGCTTGTCGGAACGAGCTTTGCGTTCCGAGATCAGACCTATGCCGAGCCCATCGATATAAAAATGGAGAGCCTATAGGTGCTCACTTGGGCGGGACCGTATAGTTCCACTTCCATACCTTGAACCCTGCCCCCAAGATCAGAAGCATGATCCCCAAGACCAGGATGCCCTGGACGATCTCAATGACGGACAATAGATCCATGATACCTCCTATTCCCCTAGCTTCCCTTATCGATGATAAAGATTGTGGTTTTCTTGTCCAGGGGGCCATCGTCCGATGCGCATTAGTCCCTGGAAGAGGCTTCATAATCGTTCATAAGAGTTCATAGGAGAGCGCCTCCGTCACCCTATAAAAGGCCAGGCCGTATCCTTGGGGTGGGAGGGGCCGCTGAAAGATCCTATCGGAATTGCAGCCAGACAATTGTTAAGTATTTTCCAGAATAGCTGAATAATTGGAGGTTGTTATTCTTCATAACTTTTGTGAATCGATCTCAAATAGATATATATTTTCTACCGCAAGGGAGCAGACTATAGAAGAGGCAATAAGATGGCCGAAAACATAAGGACCAAGGACGAACTCTTCGCCGCAGTGGAGAAGAATAACGTGAGGTTCGTGAGGATATGGTTCACGGACATACTAGGAACGCCAAAGAGCTTCGCGATAAACACCTCAGAGCTCGAAGGGGCTTTCGAAGAGGGAATGGGCTTCGACGGATCCTCCATCGAAGGCTTCGCTCGGATCAACGAGAGCGACATGGTCGCCGTCCCCGATCCTACGACCTTCCAGATACTGCCCTGGCGGCAGAAGGAGAACGCTGTCGCGAGGATGTTCTGCGATATCCTCAATCCCGATGGCACCCCCTATGAGGCCGATCCCAGATATGTTCTCAAGAGGAACCTGGAGAGGCTCAAGGATAAGGGATATACGTTCAACGTAGGTCCTGAGCTCGAGTTCTTCTACTTCAAGAACGAGCACACCACGGAGATACTGGACCATGGCGGCTACTTTGACCTTACCACCATGGATGCTGCAAGCGATCTGCGTCGGGACACCATCCTCACCCTGGACTCCATGGGAATAGATGTCGAGTACAGCCATCACGAGGTAGCCCCATCCCAGCACGAGATCGATCTCAGGTATAAGGACGCCCTCAACATGGCCGACACCTGCATGACCTACAAGATCGTTGTGAAGGAAGTGGCGAGTCGCTATGGCTATCATGCTTCGTTCATGCCAAAGCCGATCTTCGGTCAGAATGGATCGGGGATGCACGTTCATCAATCGCTCTTCAAGGGCAAGAGGAACGCCTTCTTCGATCCGGGAGACAAGTACCACTTGTCCGAGGAGGCCAGGAACTACATCGGCGGCCTCTTAAAGCACGCCCCTGAGATAACCGCGGTTACCAACCAGTGGATCAACTCCTACAAGAGGCTTGTTCCCGGCTACGAGGCCCCTGTCTACATCTGCTGGGCTCGAAGGAACCGGTCCACATTGGTGAGGGTTCCCATGTATAAACCAGGCAAAGAGACCGCGACCAGGGTGGAGTACAGAAGCGCCGATCCAGCCGCCAACCCGTACCTGGCCTTCTCGGTAATGCTGGCAGCTGGCCTTGCCGGGATCAACAACCGGTACGACATACCCGATCCCCAGGAGAAAGATGTCTACCACATGACCGATGCCGAGAGGACAAGCGCCGGGATCTCATCCCTTCCAGGAAGCCTGAACGAGGCAATCGATCTCACGGAGAAGAGCAAGCTCGTGAGGGAAGCGCTGGGAGAGCATGTATTTCATGCCTTCCTCGCCAACAAGAGAAAGGAATGGGACGCATACCGAATGAACGTGACCCAATGGGAGCTGGAGAGGTATCTTCCCCTGCTTTAGGGGATAACTCCTACTCCCTTGGCCCTTGCCGGATAGAAGAGGTTTGGAGCTGATAGAAGGATATCTGATTGCCGGGGTTAGAGCCCCGGCACTCCCCTAGCCAAGTCCCAAGAGATCATAAGTTTTGTGAAAATCTCTCAAACACATATAAAGCGACGTCGAGACGTATGGGGATGGCAATCGTCAATGGGGTTCCTAACAGGCAGCACGCTTGCTTGCTTAGCAGATTCATGCTTTGAGGCGATGATGACGGAGAGAAGAGTGAGAAGAGAGATCCACGAGAAGGAGATAAGCTCCTGCTCCATCTTCGGTGCGATGAACCGGGATGGAGAAAGGTTCACCGGCGAGGGTGTTACCAGAGCCATAGCCAATATGCACGTTCGCGGCAACGGACTGGGCGGAGGATTCGCTGCGTATGGGATTTACCCTCAATACCAGGAGTATTACGCCCTGCATATGATGTTCACCGGAGGTAACAGGCAGGTCAAGAGAGAGGCCAAGGACGAGTTCGAGGCCTTCCTATGCGCCAACTTCGACCTGGTCTACGATGAGGAGATCCCCCATGACGATGAAGTAAGGGTGATGGACCCTCCATTGTTATGGAGATATTTCGTTGCCCCCAACAAGAAGGGGGACGAGGCCAGGCTTTCCGACGACGATTACGTCGTTGCCAAGTCCATGTGGGTGAACACCCAGATCGAGAACGCTTGCGTCTTCTCCTCCGGCAAGAACATGGGCATCTTCAAGGGCGTGGGCTTTCCCGAGGAGATATCGGAGTATTTCATGTTGGACCGGCTCTATCGGGGCCACATCTGGACCGCGCATGGTCGTTTTCCTACAAATAGCCAGGCCTGGTGGGGTGGAGCCCATCCCTTCGGCCTCCTCGACTGGACCGTGGTCCATAACGGGGAGATCTCCTCGTATGGAACTAACCGCCGCTATCTGGAGATGTACGGCTACAAATGCACGCTATTCACCGATACGGAGGTTATCACCTACGCCGTTGACCTGCTGATGAGAAGGCAGAGGCTGCCAATAGAGCTAGTATCCAAGGTGCTCTCCCCGCCGGTATGGAAATCCATCGACCGGATGGACGAAAAGGCTCGAAAGCTCTTGACTGCGCTTAGAATGGTATATGCCCCGCTCCTCTTAAACGGTCCATTCACGATAATCATAGCCAATCAGAGGGAGATGATAGGCCTCACCGACAGGATAAGGCTGCGGCCACTGACCGCGGCCACAAAGGGGGAGATGCTCTATCTCTCCTCAGAGGAGGCCTCCATCCGATTGATATCGCCGGACCTCGACCGGGTCTGGACCCCCAATGGCGGAGAGCCGGTTGTCGGCGAGCTCTCGGAGAGGGGATGCCAATGAGGTCCTACCTATTTCCTGAATTCCAGATATTCCGCGATGAGTCGGCCTGCAACCAATGTCGCGGCTGCGAACGGCAGTGCGCCTTTGGAACCCACATCTACGATCCGGTTGCAGATCGGATGGTAACCAACGAGAAGTTGTGCTCCGGCTGCCAGAGGTGCGCTATATTCTGCCCCAAAAATGCCCTTGTGGTCCGCCCCACCCCCCCCTACTATCGGCCCAACGAGGCCTGGACTAGGGAGAAGATAGACGACCTCAAGAAGCAGGCGGAGACCGGAGGCGTCCTCCTATCAGGTTGCGGCAGCGACAAGCCACTTCGCATCTACTGGGACAACATCGTCCTGAACGCATCCCAGGTCACAAACCCGTCCATTGATCCACTTCGAGAGCCTATGGAGCTCCGGACGTTCCTTGGCAGAAAGCCGGACCTGCTCGAGATAGACGATTGCGGCGAGATTAGCACTGAGCTTGGCCCGAACATCACCATAGAAGCGCCCATTCTCTTCTCCGCCATGTCCTATGGGGCCATAAGCTACCAGGCCTTCAACTCCCTGGCGATGGCCGCCCGCGAGTTCGGCACCCTCTTCAACACGGGAGAGGGGGGCCTGCCTCGAGACATGCGAGCGGAGTTTGGACGCTATGCTACGGTGCAGGTGGCATCGGGCCGCTTCGGCATCGATGCAGAGTACCTGAACTGTGCGAGAGCGATCGAGATAAAAGTTGGACAAGGAGCCAAGCCGGGGATAGGCGGCCATCTCCCAGCGGAGAAGGTCTCTTCAAAGGTTGCTGCAACGAGGATGATCCCCGAGGGGACGGACGCCATCTCACCAGCCCCCCATCACGACATCTACTCCATAGAGGACCTCTCCATGCTCATCTACGCCCTCAAAGAAGCCACGAACTACGAGTTGCCCATATCGGTCAAGGTGGCAGCGGTGCACAACATCGCAGCCATTGCCTCGGGAATAGTCCGAGCGGGTGCGGACATAGTGGCCATTGACGGGATGAGGGGAGGCACAGGGGCCGCACCCAAGGCGATCCGGGACAACGTTGGCATCCCCATCGAACTTGCCCTCTCCGCAGTGGACAGAAGGCTAAGGGAGGAAGGGGTGAGGAGTCGCTGTACGATCATAGCCGGCGGTGGCATCCGATGCAGCTCCGACGTGATCAAGGCCATCGCCCTCGGGGCAGATGCCGTCTACATAGGAACTGCAGCCCTGATAGCCATGGGATGCACGCTCTGCCAGAAGTGCTACACAGGCAAGTGCAACTGGGGAATATGCACCCAAGATCCCCGCCTGGCAGGGAGGTTAGACACCAGAATCGCCTCTCAGCGTCTGGTCAATCTGCTCACAGCTTGGTCTCATGAGATCAAGGAGATGTTGGGCGGCATGGGCATCAACGCCATTGAGAGCCTTCGAGGAAACCGAGATCACCTTCGAGGCGTGGGGCTCTACGAGTGGGAGCTCGATGTCCTCGGGGTGAAAGGAGCAGGCGAATAAGAACAGGAGGTCTGTAATCATGGAAGCACAGTTGATAGATTGCGGGACGGCCGGACCGGCCCTCAATGCGGTAAAGAGCTGGAGGGTAGGCGAGGTGGAGATAGATGCAACCGGCATGCCCAGCAAGGAGCTCAACAACCTGCTCCGCAACTGCATGCTGAATGGGACGCGCCACTTCCTGCTGAAGAATATATGTGGCCAGAGGTACATCGGAACCAGGCTCTTTGGCCTAATGATACCGCTGGATATCGAGATCGTGGGCACTCCAGGCAATGACCTGGGGGCCTTCCTAAGCGGCCATCGCATAATGGTCCATGGCAACGTCCAAGACGGCGTGGGAAACACCATGGACGATGGCGAGATAACCGTGCAAGGCAGGGCCGGGGACGTGCTCGGAATGTCCATGCGGGGAGGCAAGATCTTCGTCAAGGAAGACGTGGGATACAGGACGGCCCTCCACATGAAGGAATACATGGACAAGAAGCCGGTGTTGGTGATCGGAGGCACTTCCCAAGACTTCCTGGGCGAGTACATGGCAGGAGGTATAGTGATACTGCTAGGCCTTGGAGGCAAGCCGCACCTCGCGAACTACATAGGGACTGGGATGCACGGCGGCGTCATCTACCTCAGGGGCGATCTTATGCCCAGCCAGTTGGGCCAGGAGGTGGAGATCTCGCCCCTCGACGAGGAGGATCGAGCCATACTGGACCGATACGTGGGAGAGTTCCTGGACCGGTTCCCGGAGATTGGGATGTGCAAGGAGGAGATCTCAGAGGGGAATATGATCAAGATATCCCCGATCTCCAAGAGGCCTTATGGAAAGATCTATGCCTACTAGGACTATTGTCCGGCCGACTCGATCGAGGATATTGCAGATCATGAGGGACTGATTGGAACAGGATAAATATGCCCAGATCGACCGTATCCACCGTCTGTCCTTACTGTGCCGTAGGATGTGAACTGCAGATCACGACTGAGAGGGGCCTCGCCATGGGAATCGAGTACAATCCCCAACATCCGGTGAGCCAAGGCGCCCTCTGTCCCAAAGGCAACGCCTCCCTTGAGGTGATCAACAATAAAGATCGTCTCACTTGCCCCATGAAGAAGGTGGGCGATATATGGGCTCGCATCAGCTGGGAGGAGGCTCTCGACGTAGTCGCCCGGCAGTTAGCCAAGGCCTTGAAGGGGGGGGGACCTCCATCCCTGGGGTTCCTAGCATCGTCGAAGTGCACGAATGAGGAGAACTACCTCATCCAAAAGCTGGCCCGTTCCCTGGGATCGAAGAACGTCGACAATTGTGCACGCCTCTGCCATGCGCCGTCCGTTGTGGGGCTGAATCGCTCCCTGGGCGCCGCTGGGATGACCAATCCAATCCCTGATCTAGCCAACTCCAGATGTATCTTCATAATAGGCTCAAACCTCGCCGAGAACCACCCCGTGATCACACAATGGATCCATCGGGCAAAGGATGCGGGGGCGGTCGTGATCGTAGCCGATCCCCGCTACACACCGACCGCCTGGCTCGCGGATATATTCCTCCAGATCCGGCCAGGGACTGACGTTGCCCTTCTAAACGCCATGGCCAGGCTGATCATCGACGAGGGCTGGATGGATGAGAAGTTCATAGCCACTCGTACAAGAGGCTGCCCGGATCTTGTGGAGGCGCTGAAGGGCTGCACCACGGAGTGGGCGGAGGAGATCTGCGGCATTCCAGCTCAACTGATCTTCCAGGCAGCAGAGGCCTATGCCCTATCCCCGGCCTCATCGATCGTCTACTCCATGGGGATAACTCAGCATACAACGGGGACGGATAACGTCCAAGCTTTGGCCAACCTGGCCCTAATCTGCGGCCAGATAGGGAGGGAAGGGACTGGCGTGCTTCCTCTCCGTGGCCAGAACAACGTTCAGGGGGCATGCGATATGGGCGCGCTTGCCGAGTTCTATCCAGGGTACCGCCCAGCCGACGATCCGGCAACCGTGGGGGCCTTCTCCATGGCCTGGGATGCGCAATCCCTTCCCCTTGGCCGAGGCCTGACCGCCCCCGAGATGATCGATGGAGCAAAAGACGGAAGGATCAAAGCGATGTATATCGTGGGGGAGGACCCGGTGAACTCGGAGTCCAACAGCCACCATGTCAAGGAGGTGCTCTCCTCGCTCGATTTCCTGGTCGTCCAGGATATCTTCATGACGTCTACTGCCCAGCTGGCCGATCTAGTCCTCCCCGCTGCTTGCTGGGCGGAGAAGGAGGGGACTTTCACCTCCACCGAGAGACGGATCCAATGGACCAATCGGGCGGTTCGCCCTCCAGGCGAGGCCCGTTCGGATCTCTGGATAGTCTGTCAGGTGGCAAATCGCATGGGATTGAACTTCGATTACGCCGGGGCCGAGGAGGTCCTCTCCGAGATCAACAGAACCGTTCCCGCCTATGGGGGGGTCACTAGATCCCGGCTCAATGCTACGAGCATAATCTGGCCCTGCCCGAGCCAAGATCACCCAGGAACTCCCATCCTTTATACCGAGGCCTTCAAGACGAAGGACGGAAGGGGCCGGATCCTGCCCGTATCCTTCCGGCCTCCGGCCGAAGGGCCTTCCGGCGAGTTCCCTTTCACGCTTACGACCGGAAGGATCGCCGTCCATCATAACGCCGGATCGATGACCAGGAGAAGCCCCTCCCTCGCGGAGCGAGAGCCGGAGGCCTTCGCCGAGATCAACCCCAAGGATGCCCTAAGGCTTGGCATCATAAAAGGCGATATGGTCGTCGTATCCACCGCCAGGGGAACGACGGAAGCCTTGGCCCGGATCACAGAGAGGGTTCCCTCTAGCGTTATTTTCATGCCGTTTCACTTTCCGGGAGCGAACATCCTCACTAGCGGTGCAAGGGACGAGGTTGCCGGGATCCCTGAGTTCAAGGTGGCCGCCTGCAATCTCGCCCGGAGGGATTAGATGCCGGTATACGTCGATGTATTGAGGTGCATAGGGTGCAAGGCCTGCGAGGTCGCTTGCAAGAGGGAACACAACGGAGAGCCTCATATCGCAGTTCTTTTCGCCGATGGGCGCGCAGCCGTGCCGCTTCTCTGCCACCATTGCAAGGATGCCACATGTGCCAAGGCCTGCTACTCGGGGGCCCTTACGACCGACGGGGATCGAGTATCCTTCGATGCTGCCAAATGCACGGGCTGTGGCATCTGCACACTTGCCTGCCCCTTTGGCGTGATCTGGTCCGATAAGCTTGCCCATAAGTGCGACCTCTGCTATCCATCCGAGCTTCCAACCTGTGTTGCCACCTGTCCTGCACAAGCCCTATCCGTTGACTATGATGTCGTTCACCGCAGGGCAAGGTACAAGGCGGCCCAAGCCTCGATCATTGAGAGGAGGAAGACGAGATGATATCCATGGATTCCAGCAGGTGTCTGGGTTGTTCGGCTTGCTCCAACGTCTGTCCCTCGGGAAAGATTACCCTCGAGGACGGAGAGCAAAGGGTGATACATTTCTCTCGATGCGAGGAGTTCTGTGACCTGTGCGTCGAGTTCTGTCCTGGAAAGGCCCTATCCATCAGCCCGGAGGGGGAGGATTTTCAGATATCCTTCGAGCTGATCCCCTGCCAAGTCTGCCATACGCCATTCGCAACCAGGCCGATGCTGAAGCGAATCGTCGAGGTCGTCCCCGAAGAGATGCAGAGGGACTCAGAAGGGGTCTCCTGGGTGGAGATATGCCCCCGATGCCGGCGGGAGATGGAGCGAGAGCGAGCCGCTCTGCCTGCAGTGCGCAGTCGCATGTGAGACCCCTTTTTAAAAGCAGGGCATGCCAATCCTGGCAGAATGCAGGACGAACGCTCTCCGGACCTGCCCCCCCATTTCCTCAATAGCCCAGACCATCTATCGAAGATCCTCTTGCAGCCCGGACAGATGACCCACCCGGGAGGAGAAGCGCTCTATGGAGAGGATGAGGAGACCGGCAGGATATAAATAGACTTGGAGCCAGACTGACTCTGAGACATGATCACGGGCCGGTCATCATAGCCGGGCCTTTGGGGAGTTGATATAATGGGTTTGTTGGATAGAATGGGCACGGTTGTCAAAGCCAAGATGAACAAGATCATAAATAAGGTGGAGGACCCCAGGGAGACCCTGGACTATTCCTATGAGAAGCAGCTGGAACTTTTGCAGAACGTGAGAAGGGGTCTTGCCGAGGTTACGACCTCCAAGAAGAGGCTCGAGCTTCAGAAGGCCAAGCTGATGCAGAGCATGGACAAGCTGGGAGCTCAAGCAGGCGACGCCGTGAAGGCTGGCCGGGACGACCTGGCTCGCGTTGCCTTGGAGAGGAAGGTCGCCCTTGGAGCCCAAGTTGAGTCGCTTGAGCTGCAGATCCAGGATCTCCAAAAGGAGCAGGATAAGCTCGCGGCCACCGAGCAGAGGCTCACAACCAAGATAGAGGTCTTCCGCACCAAGAAGGAGACCATCAAGGCCCAGTACTCGGCAGCCGAGGCCCAGGTCAAGGTGACGGAGTCGGTGACGGGGATCAGCGAGGAGATGGCCGACGTTGGGATGGCGGTCCAGAGGGCTGAGGAGAAGACGGAGGGCATGAAGGCGCGCTCTGCTGCGCTTGACGAGCTGCTCGAGCAGGGAAGCCTTGAGGACGTTACAGGAAGCGGCGACGACATCGATAGAGAGCTCAACCGGATGAAGGCCTCGTCTGGCGTCGAAGACGAGCTTGTCCGGCTGAAGAGGGAGGCCGGGAGATGATCATCAGGATCATGGGAGAGGGGCAGTACCGCGTGCCCGACTCCCTCATTGACGAGCTCAATCGAATCGACAACCGCATAGTCGAGCACGTATCCGCCGGGGCTGAGCGGGAGTTTCGCCAGGACCTCGACCGGCTCATCGAGACCATCAAGCAGAAGGGAACGGCGCTTCCCGCAGAGGAGATAGTCGAGTCCCAGGTGATAGTGCCACCGTCCGACATGAGCCTCGAAGAGGCGAAGAAGGTCTTCAACGGGCCGGGGCTGATAGAGGATTAGGCCGCCGTCGGGCCGGATGAGATGACGGAGATCGATGGAAGACCCTGAGGAGTTCGATCTCATAATAGTGGGCGGAGGTCCCGCAGGGCTCTTCTGTGCGATCAACTCCTCGATCGAGGGCAAGAGGATCCTCCTCCTCGATAAGATGGGGTCACCTGGAAGAAAGCTCCTGATTTCGGGCTCGGGCCGTTGCAACATAAGCCACGATGGAGAGATCCGGGCCTTTCTCGATCGCTATGGCGATGCCGGAAGGTTCCTCCGCCCAGCACTGCTGGGCTTCACCAATTGTGACCTCATCTCCACATTCGAGGGCCTCGGCCTCTCCATGATCCGGACGGATGAAGGGAAGGTCTTTCCCGGGACGCTGAGGTCGAGGGACGTGCTCGACCTCCTCCTCGGCCTCTGCAGGGCTAAAGGGATTATTCTCAGGTGCGACCAGGAGGTGAGGTCGATTGCCCGGTCAGGGAATGGTTTTCAGGTTCTCACCCAGGACCGCCTCTATTCATCGGCCCTTCTGGTCATCTCAACGGGCGGCAGATCGTATCCTGCGACAGGCTCGACCGGCGACGGATTCAGGCTCTCGAAGGTTCTCGGCCATAGCATTGTCGATACCGGTCCCGCTTTGGCCCCGGTCTACATAAGGGATCATCCCTTCTCGGATCTGGCCGGGATATCCTTTCAGGATATCTCGATTGCGCTATTCAGGGAAAAGAAGAAGATGGAGCGATCGGGCGACGTTCTCTTCACCCATGGGGGCCTCTCTGGCCCAGGGATCCTCGACCTCTCGAGGCATATAAGGCCCGGAGATACGCTGAAGCTTTCCTTCCTTCCTGCCCTGGGACGAGGGAGCCTGGAGAACTTGCTCATGGAGAGGGCGCAAGTCGACGGGGACCGCGCCGCAAGGATCCTCCTCGCAGACCTCTCCTTGCCCTCGAGATTCATCTCAAGGATTCTCGATATCTCGGGAATCCCTAACGACCTCAAATCCGCCCAGCTGACGAAAGAGATGCGCCGCGCCCTCGTCGAGAACCTGACCGGGCTCCCCCTGGTGGTTGAGAGGCTTGGAGGATATGACGAGGCAATGGTCACAAGGGGCGGAGTGGATCGAAGGGAGGTCAACCCAAAGACCATGGAGTCCCGGATCGTTGAAGGGCTGTACCTGGCAGGCGAGGTCCTCGACGTGGACGGGGACTCCGGCGGCTACAATCTCCAGGCCGCATTCTCAACCTCGATGCTCGCCGCAAGGAGCATCAAAGCGAGGTGGACTGCCCCTCGCGGCTAATCGCGATGGGAGCAGATGGCAAATGGCCATTATAGCGGCTAACCTGGATGGAGGTTAACCATGACGGCGGGCCGACTATGATAGCAACTAACCCAGGATGCAAACTGAATATGATGGCGTGGCAATGGCATAGCCCAGCATCAGTGCGATTCTATATCGGCATCCCCCAGAGGGGGTACCACCGCTCCAGATCCTTCTGTATGGGAAGCTCCTTCTCCATCAATGAGCGGAGCCGGAACTCCAGGGCGTTGTCCCTCTGGCTCTCGCCGGAGGGAACGAAGGGATAGTAGCTACCCTGTTTGAAGTTGTAGATCCAATAGACCGGACGAGGCTCCTTGAAGAGGTAGACTGCGCAGAGCAGCCACTCTCCAAAGCCGTGGTCGGCCAAAGTCTGGCTGACCATGTGGATTCCTGTCACTAGGTCCTCGAAGTCCCGATCCTCTAGAACCACCCAGAGGAAGCCGTACCGATCCGACTCGACCGCGTGCTTTGTGCCCGTCTCCCGGCCGCTCAAGGAGAGGAGTTCCTCTATCTCCGTTCGCGCAGCCTGGAGCCGAGAGGAGTCCATCGCCTTGAAGCAGATGGCAGCCTTGCCACCGGGGACGATTCCCAACGACTCGAGGGAGATTGCCGCAGTCGAGATGGCAAATAGCTTCTCCGAGCGTGCCTTTGGGAGCACGGTCTTTCCGAGAAGGGAGTCGAGAAATCCCATCTAGCGCTCCATCTCCTGCTCGATCCTCTCCAGAGCTGCTATTCTCTTCTCAACGCTAGGATGCGTCGAGAAGAGGTTCATCAAGGACGAGCGAGAGATCGCGGGAATGATGAAGAAGGCGCTCATCCCTTCTACCTTTCGCAGGTCCTCCTTTGGGATTCGCTCCATCGAGCCGCTGATCTTTAGGAGGGCTGAGGCAAGGAGGGAGGGCTGGCCGGTTATGAGCGCAGAGCCCCTGTCTGCGGCAAACTCCCTGTATCTGGAAAGCGCCTGGATCAATAGGTAGCTCACTATGTAGACTGCCAGGGATACGACCCAGATCGCTATGAAGGCTCCTCCGGAGTCCTCCCTTCGCCGACCCCCGCCGAAGAAAATCATGTTCCTGACTAGGAAGAAGGCCACCGTAGAGAGGAAGCTCGCAATGGTTATCACCATCACGTCCCTGTTCTTGACGTGGCTGAGCTCATGGGCTATCACCGCCTCGAGCTCGCCCTGGTTAAGCCTCTGCCGAAGGCCGGTCGTCACAGCGACGACCGCATGACTGGGATTCCTCCCGGTTGCGAATGCGTTTGGTATGCTCGTGTTCACCACGGCCACGCGAGGCTTTGGAATGTCGGCCACGGCGCACAGACGGGTGATGATGCCATGGAGCTCGGGCTCCTCGCTCTCGGAGACGATTTTAGCGCCCGTGCTCCAGAGCACCATCTTGTCCGAGTAGAAGTACTGGGCGAATATGAATATCCCCGCGATGAGGATCATGAAGGACTGACTGGTGCCCATATATGCCAGAAAGGCCAGAAAGGCCAGGTAGACTGCTGCCAGGAGAACCATGGTCAGCAGCATTCTAGACTGCAACCCCCTATCCTGTTGCCATTTTCTCATGGATTGATGCCACCTTGGACCCTTTGATACATTGGATGCACGTATGAATTATGATATGCCTACCATTTAAAGCCATCACCCTGGCTCAAAAGTAGTCTACCTGCATTGTGGTAGACTGCCCACACTCATAGCACCAGCTAAATATGCGATAGCCATAGATATGATTGGACGAAGGCGACAATCGAAGCGAGCATATGGTAGGTGCATTAGATATGGTTCAAGCCAAGGCGGGCGATGTTGTGGAGGTTCATTATGCGGGAACGCTTGAGAACGATGTGCCCTTCGAGAGCTCACGAGGAGGGGAACCATTGCAGTTCTGCCTCGGTGAAGGAAGGATGATAGAGGGATTCGAAGAGGCCGTCATCGGCATGAGCCCCGGGAAGAAGAAGACCGTCGTCATACCCCCCGAGAAGGCCTTTGGCCTCTATCGCGAGGATCTGGTGATCTCCGTCAACCTCGCCGATCTACCCCCAGACCTGGTGTTGGCGGAGGGGATGGACCTGGAGATCCACGAGGACGACGGGAGAGGGGTCCAGGTCCAGGTCACCGAGATCGAGGAAGAGATCGCCACACTGGATGCCAACCACCCTCTAGCACAGCAGACGGTGACGTTCGAGATAGAGCTCTTGACTATATCGAAGGGCGCGGAAGGCGGATTATCGCACGCAGGAGGGTCGGAATGATCGGAAGAGCTACGCAGGTTGTGGACTGCCGGGAGAGCATGGGCCTTGCAAAGGGAGGAGGCCTTGCCCAGCGGGGAACGCTATCAGAGGCTGCGAGGCCGGATGTGATTGCGATCGCCATGTCCCCGGGAAGGAGGCATATCACAAAGCCCGTCTGCGAGATCACATATGGCCTGAGAAGGGAGGGCATCCAGACGAGCGTCCTTGTCCTGAACTCGGGGGCGGGCGTTCCGGAGAGCTTCCCGCAGGCGGCCGGCCGCGGATACGGCCCCACCTTTGGGCTCACCGAGAAGGAGGTGGCGCAGATTGCAAGGCACAAGATCGCCGTCATCCACCTGGGGAACGTGAAGTCCCACGTCATCTTCAAGACGAGGGAGGTACTGGCGCTCGTGGACATCCCGGCGGTAGTGGTCGCTCAGTGTCCCGTTGACTTCGAGGACTTCGCAAGGGAGGGCGTAAAGACCAGGCTCGTCAAGCCCACAAGGCCGAACACGGTTACAAAGGGAGAGGTTGTGGATATAGTAACAGGCGTTACACGCGGGGCCACATGCAACCGCTCCAAGCTGAACACGATCGCAAAGGTGCTGAACAGGCATCTCGCGGATATGAGTCGGGCCGAGGAGATGGCCTCTAAAAGCGCCTGAGCGCGTAGGGCTGGATGCGGTAGATAAGGCCTGCGACGAAATCGATGAACACTTGGTAAAGCGATGATCACTCGGAGGACCACAACATGAAGCACATCATTCTCCTGGGCGACGGGATGGCGGACCATCCTCTGGAGGAGCTGGGCAAAAGAACGCCCCTCCAGGCAGCCTCCACGCCTTACATGGACCAGATGGCGAGGATGGGGCGCCTGGGCCTTGCAGTCACGGTCCCACCCGGAATGTCCCCGGGAAGCGACGTTGCCAACCTCTCCGTCATGGGCTACGATCCCTCCCGCTTCTACAGCGGGAGGGCCCCCCTGGAGGCCGCGGCCATGGGCGTGGAGCTGGGGAAGGAAGATATCGCCTTTAGATGCAACCTGGTGACCGTACGCGACTGCGTGATGGAGGACTACAGCGCAGGTCATATCTCAAGCGAGGAAGGCGCAGAGCTTATCGTTGCCCTGCGGCCCCTGATACCGGCGGGGCGAATCCACGCGGGCGTAAGCTACAGAAACCTCCTCGTCTTGAACGAGGGCGCCGATGCCAAGTGCACGCCGCCGCACGACATCACGGGAAGGCAGATCCAGGATTACCTGCCGCGCGGAAGGGGCGCGGCTAAGCTTCGGGAGATCATGGAGGAGGCAAGGCCAATTCTCGAAAGCCACAAGGTCAACCTGCGGCGGATTGCCAGAGGCAAGAGGCCAGCCAACATGATCTGGCTCTGGGGCCAGGGCAAAGCCCCCTCGATTCCAAGCTTCGAGAAGCTTCACAACATCACAGGAGCTGTGATCTCGGCAGTCGACCTCATCAAGGGAATAGGCAGATACGCAGGCCTCGAAGTGGTGAATGTGGCCGGGGCAACAGGGACGATAGATACCGACTACGAGGGAAAGGTCGAGGCTGCTCTGGATGCCCTTGGCAGGCACGACTTCGTCTTCCTGCACGTCGAGGCGCCGGACGAGGCAGCCCACGAGGGAAACCTCCTCCTCAAGGTGAAGGCAATAGAGGAGTTCGATCATCGAATAGTGGGCCCTGTTCTGGAAGGCCTCCGAAAGGCAGGCCAGCCCTATCGTGCCTGCGTCCTTCCGGACCATCCAACCCCCATCGAGACCAAGACGCACAGCTCCGAGCCGGTCCCATTCGCCATGATGGGCGAGGGAATTGAACCAGACGGCATATCTCGATTCGACGAAGCGTCGGCCCGCGAAGGAGGCTTCGGCGTGGTGAATGGGCCAGATGTTATGGAATTGCTCCTGAATGGGCCGCCTGGATCTCCGCCTCGCATCTCCAAGTCGGAGGAGGAATGAGAGGGGCAATGATCCGATCGGCCGACGAATCCCTCCGGAGTGCCGGATCCTAATCCGATTGCCCCCTCCCGCCGGAGATATGCCGGCTGCATCCGGGATCTCCAGGATTCCCGTGCATGCTTGTCGATTGAGGACAGCGGGTATGGGCGGGTGAAAGAAATCGCACGAATCGATAGCCGGCAGTCAATCACCCTTGTAAGGTCGATAGCTAGCGTTTTTCAGTAACTCCCGTACACGACCGACCTCTGATTGCCCGGAAGATAGTTAAGCCTGCCAGAATATCTCGGATCCGATCTGGATGGGGGCAGGATGAGAGGAAAGAGGATCGAGAAGGCCTATCCCTTTGAGAGGTGGCTGTATCTCATTTTGGTGCTGATATTCGCTGCGTCAATCGTCTCGGCCAACTCCTGGCAGGCCTCCGTCGAAGGCTGGAGCATACATCGCCGGGGGATGAAGTTGAACATGAGCCTGGATGAGAACTCTTATGGGACCGTGTCCAAGATAGAAATAAGCCCTGGCGGGCGAACCTCGGGGGGGTATCACTCCCGTTACATCGATATCGGCTTTCAAGGGATCGGCCTTCAGGAGAGGGATTATGCGAGGGAGGGGCAGATCTCCGCCTCGGAGAGCACGTTTATCAGATCGGATGATAACGAATCGGTCGATTATAACGCGACCAAGGCGGCGAACGATCCCTTCACCTACTTTCATTACTTCGAGAAGTGGCCGATGATCCTTGAATCCGAGCGCGCCCTTGAATACGAGGGCTGGGGGATGAACGATAGGGAGGTTGCCGACAACAACCTGGACCGCGTCAAGTCGACCTTGAACTACAACCCCGTTCTATCTCGAACCCGCTTCCTCAGCTCCAGCCTGGATCGCTTCAACGTCACTGTGACGACGGACCTGGATAACGTGATCGCTGTGAACTACCAACCAACCAAGAGGTTCGCCTACGAGAGCCAGACCCTCTCAACCGGCCTGGGCCAACTGGACTATCGCCAGAGCGCTGCCAACTCCTCTCTTATGCACGAGGGGATGCAGAGCTTCCTTGGACGATTCGAGACTAGTCTCAGCATGGGGACGGTGAACATCGCGGAGACGAAGGAGGAGGAAGAGGACTGGATCGAGTGCTGCGGCTGGATATCGGAGATCGCATCGGATGATGGTGATAGATGGGAGGAATACCTAGCAGATATCCTCCCAAGGGGCCTGCCTCTTCAAGCATAGATCAACAGCCCTCATTTTCCCGCCGTAAGCCGGAGAATTCGTTGGGGGGCCGGCCTTTTCTGCCTTGCGCCAATCTGCAGCAGTAGCGATGTACGGCAACGATAGGACAATGCGGCAGATAAAAAAAAACACATGCCATGAGGTTGCTTTATCCAGCACTATGTTCGTAGTTGCTCAATTATTTGAAGGCTGCTAATCTTCCACTTGGAATTATTGTCAACTTCAGCACACCAAAACTTGGATAAAAGCGGTTTATAAACTCCGGTCAGAGGGGCTGCAAATGCGCGCGAATAAAAGGAGATATTAGCGTTCATTCGCGTTCATTCGCGGATAACACGTTCATGATCCCGCCAGACTCATGCACAAATGATGAAAAACGATATCTGGCGGTGACGTAAATAGGGAGATAGCACTTGTAATTATCGTGAGGATACTTGAGATACTGATCAAAAGAGATCACTATCAGGAGGCATTGCGGTTCCGCTGAAGATTAGCCAAAAGGGCAATTTACCTCAACATATTGAGCATGTTCTCGGCAACGATCAGACGATAAGGCGTAATAGTGGCGGACAAGATACGGAAAAGAGAGATGCATCGGCTACGATCTTTCAGCAACGATCGGCAAACCCGGCAGATAGGGCAGGAAAAGCGATACGCCTACACAACGCGGGCAGATCCGATGGAGAAAAAGAAGGGAGGAGTCTCTCCTCCCAAAGCCTTCATGTGTATATCAATCCATGCATCTCATCGGCGACAGTTGGATTCGTCCAGGCTCGATCATAGAACCGCATGCTCTTGAACCAGGCCGTGTAGCCTCCATATGCCTGGTCACACTGCGTAGCCCATGGGTTCAATGCCTCGCCGTGGACGTTGATGTACTCGCCAGTCGCGCTTCCCCTCTGATATGCAGAGGTGCTAGTTAGATCAGCCTTCGCGTTTCCAAGGAGGCTGAGCTCACCATTATCGATCTCCACACCGACTGTGGACTCCTGCCAATTCTCCAGATCGTCCATAGTATGGGCATAATGCTGGACGTAGATCCCATCGCCGGAGGCCAGAAGCCCCTTTGTGACGACCGATGCAACCCTTGACCCGGTGATGTCCTGGGCCAATCCGAAATACCAGAGAGTGGATGGCGTGAGTGTGGCAGTCTCGATCTCTGTTCCATCGCTGTAGCAACCATATCCGACCTCTACGTCGACACCGGCCGAAGGCCCGCCGTATTCATAGAGCTCGCCTGCGCCGGCATCCAGCGTCAGATAATCCCCGTATGCCGTATGATCGTCCACCTGCACCTTGGCTAGGCCATCCCTTGCCACAGCAGATCCAGCATGGTGCATGTTAGCAGAGCCCTCCTCAGATTGGCTGAGGTCGCTCTCCCATGCGTTGTTGCCGAGGCCCTCCATCTGGAGCGCCGCGACTTCCTCCAGAGGACTGCTATGGGCTTCTGTTGAGTGGTAGATCTCCCCTGCATCGACGTACAAGTCCTCGACCACCCTCGCCTCGACGCTGCTTGCCCTCGCCTGAGTGCTTGCAGAGATGGATGCGCAGCCATAGGCGTTCACGCTCGATGATGCTTCAAGATTCGAGGATCCCACAGTTGCCAGATATGGGTACGACCACGATAAGGCAGAGAGGGAGTGGTAGAGGTCTCCAGTGCTGCAACCGATTATGTATGGCGTGTTGATGAAGACCTGATCGCCGCTTGCGCTGTAGTAGCTAAGTGCAAAGCCGGCATAGTAGAAGCTGCAGCCGCCAAGGCCGCTCAAGCCGAGATCTTGATAGGCATCGAGCCCAGGAGGCCATGCACTTGCAGATACGTGGTGGTTGATGCTGCCCGAGCCCGTCACATATCCATTCGTCTCCATGTTCTTGAGATAGGCGCCTCCTTGAAGCGCGCTTGCCGTGCCGGAGTAGTGATACTCGGCCAATGGAATGCCGTTCAACGGCTCTATGATCCCATCGCCATCGGATTGATACTGCGCTTCTCCCGAGTTCAGGTCGGTGCTCGTATAGACCGCGTGGCCACTTCCATCGTTTGCGCCCATATAATGATTTATGCTCCCGGGAGTGTCGAGCCTAGCATCGAGGACTGCTGCAAGGCTGATCGCGGGATTTCCTCCAGACGGCTCGATCCCGCCTTTGCCATTCCGGGCCATCGCCGTACCTGTGTGGTCGAGCGATCCGCCTCCATTTAGATCGCTGGAATCCCATGCGTAGAGGTCGTATCCCCCCTGCAGGGCCGTTGTGCATCCGGAGAAAAGGCTCGTTCCCGTCTCCATTGTGTTGCCGATATACCCATATGGCGTGTAGGCAGATAGGCAGCCCTGGACCGTCGCTCCCGTCTTCCATGCCTTGCCGTAGCCGGAGAAGGAGAGATCGCCAAAGCTATTGTAGGCTTCCACGGTCGTCTCCTCGCGAGCCCAGTCGCCCTCGGGATTCTCGGCCATGATGGTATGGAAGATCGAGCCTAAGTCGGTATGAGCGAAGAGCTCGTTCACCTTGGCCAAGGCAATGGTATCGGGGCCGCTCTTCCACGATGTGGCCTCCCCGTTGTAGTCCAGCGTCCCTAAGGAGAGAGCTGTCCAGTCGTAGGCAAACGTGCCAACCGCCGATAACTCGGCCAGGTCGACCGCATAAGCGGGAACCTCCTCGGTCATGCCCCCAGCATCGATGCTATGGTCGATCGAGCCATTCGGAGCTTCCGCCAAGAGGTCGACCTTGACGCTGGTCCTTGTATTGCTCGCCTGGGCGGATCCCGTATACTCGATGCTGCCAGGTTCCACGGTCGTTTCCGCCTCGGCCTTCAAGTTGGCATCCGCGTTCTCTCCCCACAGGTTCTGCTCGATGCTTCCCTCAGCCGAGATCGCAACATTGACCGAGGTCCCCGTCGGATTCTCCAGGGCATCGCCCGAGAGCTCGAGATGGCCATCGACATGAGTTAGGGATTGAGAGGTCCGCCCAGGAACTCCCAGAAGCTCCCAAGGAACGTCGCCTGCCAGGAGATGGTGATAGGTGGAGCCGTCAGCAACGAGACGGGCTATGCTCGTTTGCGCCCTCGGCGTCTCATCGGCCCAGCATTTGCCCTCGAAGCTCAGCTGACCGTCGATCACGCTTGTCCAGGAGCCGGAGGAGTCGGCAATGGAGTTGCTCGATCCCTGCTCCATATTTAGCGTGCCGTCAGATACATCCACCAGGACGCTTTCGATGGAGGCTCTTGCGAAGTCGTTATCGGCGTAGGTCGATGCTTGTAATTCGGTCATTATCGCAGGAAGGCCTGCATCCCTTGCCGTTAGGGAGTGATAGGCGTGGTCGGATACATCGTTCCTTGCCCCGGCGACTATGAGCACCATCGAGCCCTCCGCGCTATCCGCGCTGTGGGAGGTGGTAACGTCAGTAGCCGTCGCCCTGGCAAGTCCGAAGTAGTTCTGCAGTGATCCATCCTCAACTGTTATCGTGGTGACGGCGAGGTCGCCCTCGGCGTTAGTCGCAACCTCCTCGCAGTAGATCCTATCGGCATCCAGCGCCGTCATCCAATGACGTGCCTGGACGTAGGCGCTCGGTGCAACATCTCCTTCCGCAGGAAAGAGCGCGTACTGATACTGATAGTCAGCGGCGTTCTCAACCTCAGCCCTCACTGAGGCCCTGCCTGTGCCGTCATCCACATAATGAAACTCGTTCATGCTTCCCGAGGCCAGAAGCGCACGGCTGAGGCTCAACCCTGAGCTGAAGCCGGCCTTGCCTGAGTCCGCGATCCTGTCATTCAGGCCGGCTCCATAGACCGTTGAGAAGCCAACCGTGCTCTCTCCATCGCTCGCAGAGAATGACGAACTTACTTCTCCCCAGGCAGTGCCGGTCAGGGCCAAGAGGACGACCAGCACGACGCCTGGAACCCAATTCTTATCCATCGAAGATAACCTCCATTGACATATTAATAATAGTGCCATGATTTAGATCTATTATCATGATATATACGCAAGGCTATTACTTAAAAATTTCGAAGGGTCGCGATCCGTCTGCGCATGTACTGGGCGCTTCCCCGGAAACGGCATTGTCGAGCAGCTGGAGGGCTCTCTCGAAAGCGATTCTAATCAGCTTACTGGATCCTCCAGTAGGCGATATCATCGAAAGGTATATGATGTTTATATGTGATTTAAGACATGATGGCTTCCGTCAGGATAAAGCAAGAATTAGAGCGAGGAGTCGAAGCGAGCGAATCTGAGGCCGAAGAGCTTGACAGGCTCGCCAAAGAGACGAGGGAGAAGGGCGTTTCTTGGAAGAGCCTCAAGGCAGAACTCGGATTATGAGCTTCGATGTGCTTTTGCATCCTAAGAGAGTCGAACGGGTTATAACCAGGCTTCCTCGCGCTCATCAGAAAAACCTAAAAGAGCTGATCGATCAGCTCGCCGAAAATCCTCATCTCTTCTCAAGGTCGACAGAGATCTCAGAAGATGATCCGAAGAAGGCAAATTTCGACGTCAAGCGGTGCAAAGGCCACACGAACCGCTTCAGGGTGAGGTTTGGCGATTTTCGGCTCGTTTACGAGGTGGACGACGAGGAAAGGCTCGTCCTTCTTTTAAAGCTCGACGTGAGGGGCGAAGTCTACTCAACCAGATAGGAGGTAGCAGGCTGCTTTGCCTCCTCCCTCGCGTTCCGGCCGGCGGCGCTGGCATTTGCCGCGCCTCTCTCCCGTCACATGAGGGGAGGGGGCGGAAGGTCCCTTAGATTGGAAGATAGAGCGTCATGGCCAAAGGATATCAGATGGGGACCGATCCCCATCTCTGATGGGCCGAGTCCTCATCGGTCCATGCAAGCGTATAGAATCGAAGATCCTTGTCGACGGCCTTGAAGCCCCCAAACGCGATCTCGCCATCCACGGGATCCTCGGCTTCCCCGTACGACGATATGCTCCCGCCTTGAAGAACGCCCCTCTGGCGAGAGGTTGTCCCAGTGGAGGCTGCCCTGCAACCGCCCGCAATTCCCAGATGGCCGTCTTCGACGTCCGAAGTCGTCAGCGATCGCTTGTCAGGCGTCTCTGCTTCGCTTGAACCCCAGGCCTCGTAGGAGGTATGCAGATCGTCCCCCCACGCATCGACGACGGTGGTGACGATCGATGCCCGCCCTCCCATCGAGTCGATGCCGTCGAGCGTCTGACCCTCGAAGGCGAGCGAACCCTCCTCCCCAGATGCAACCTCGATAGATGCCATGGCACCTGGACCGCCTTCAAGGGAATCGCCTGCGCCAAGCTCCACGCTCACGAGATCGCCGCTCGATCGATGATCGCAAAGCCGCACGCTTGAGAGACCCTCCTTGGCAAGGGCCAGACCCTCGAAAGATAGATCGCCAGTCCCGGAGACGCTCGATAGGCTCCAGGCATGAAAGGAGCAATCCGCAAGCTCGGAAGCGGAGTCCGGGCTCAACGATTTCCTGGATTCGAGGGCGGCCGTGAGGGACCCGCTCGATCCATGGGCTGATAGCCTTCCCCGCACAAGGGCGAACGTCTCCGCAGCTTTCCCCAGTCCCGCATACTCCAGACTGCCCCAGCCCAGGGGTGAGAGGACGGCGGAGCTCTCATAGACCCAATCGCCCTCTGGGCTCTCCATCTCGATCTCGTGCTCCACAACCCCGCCGATTGCATCCGCCCTCAATCGGTCCACCTCGATCAAGGCGAGCCTCTCATCTCCCCTCAGCAAGTCGGCGGATCTGCCGCTGTAATGGAGGGTTCCACCCTGGACCATAGCCCTCTCAACCGCCTCAGGATCTCGAACTTCGAGGGCTGTGTATTCCCCAAAGGCGAAGGCCCCCGCCAGCTCGCACTCAAGCTTGCCTCCGGCGTACATTTCATGGACGATTCCCCCCTCCGTGGCATCGCCGAAGAGATCCATATCGGCAAAGGCAAACGATTCTCCGGCTCGCGAGGTGACGGAATAGGTGAGATATCCAAGATCGATCGATGTAGCGGACTTGGCCGAGAGGCGAGACCATGCGTTCTGAGCGGTAATGCATTGCTGGATGGAGCCAAGCGCCTCCAGATTCATATAAAGCGAATGCACGGGTTCATTATCCGTCGCACTTGCGATCAGGTTCAGATATCCATCCACGTAAATTATGGACCCCGCGAACCGTCCATCCATCCCCATGATCTTCCAGGGAAAGTCCCCTCCTCGAATCAGGTTGCAGACCTCGCCCTGGGCCACAAGCCGATCTATATTCGTCCCGGACTTGGGCTCCTCGGAGGCCCAGCTCCTCCCTGCAAAGCTCATCTGGCCGTCTTCAAGGGTCGTCCAGGAGCCCGAGGAGTCGGCGAAGATGCTCGAACACTGCTCGATCTCCATATTGCCGTCGGCGAGATCGATATATGCCTCCCGGATGGAGGCTGCTGCAAGCTTGGTGTCCGCATACGCCGATCCCTTGTAGCCGTCGACTTCTGCAGGAGCGCCGCCATCCCTCGCGGTCAACCTGTTATAGGCATGGCAAGAGCTATCATCCCCGGCCTCCGAGGTGAATGTCACAGTGCGGCCATCTGCATGATCTGCGCAATGATAAGCCGTCGCGTAGTCGCAGCTTGCCCACGAGAAGCCATAATATCCAAGAAGGGAGCCCACTTCTACCGTCGTCGATGTGATCGTCCAGTCCCCCTCGGAGTTCGATGCCGCCTCCTCGCAGTAGATGCGATCGGCCTCTAAGGAGGTCAGCTTATGGCGTGCCTGGACGGAGGAGCCGGAGATGACGTCGCCCTCCGCCGGGAAGATCGCATATTGGTACTTGTTGTCAACCGCGTTCTCAACCTCCGCCCTCACTGAGGCGAAGTTGTTCATGCCATCTCTCACCCAATGATACTCGTTCAGGTCGCCCGAGGACCGAATCGAACGGCTGAGGCCCACCCCAGAGCTGAAGCTGGACGTGGCCGTGTCCCCGATTCGGTCCTCACAATCGGCCCCATAGGCCGTGGAGAATCCCACAGAGCTCTGCCCATCGCTTGCAGAGAAGGATGTGCTCACATGGCCACTCCCCCCGCCGACCATCACAATCAAGGCCAAGAGAAGGATGAAAGGAGCTCGATGATTCCACATGATTTATACTCCACATAATTTTATTAAGATAATTCTATATAGAAGTGTATATTGGTTCTATGATACTTAATAGTTTCGCATGATTATCTATTTTAATTTAATTAAGTTGTATCCCATCGTAGCCATCATCTCGATAATTTTAAGAATATCGTCTGAAAGAAACGTTATCTGGAGGATGGAGCGCTCTCAAACCATTATATCTTCGAAAACGAAGGAAATAATAAAATATGATATTAAAATAATAAATATAATATATGATAAGATATATAATCCATACATCGCGACCAAATCTACCATCGAATCGTCCCCGTATCCTAGATCTCAGCGGTCTAGGCCACGGCAGATCCCGATTGCCGATAGAGCCTTATTCCGAAAGCAATTAGTTATGGATGTAGGTAGGGATGCCCTGATGGACGCCAATTTGGATTCATCGAAGACAACCAATGGATATATGGACGCTTTGAGATGCTTCGACGAGGCCTTGCATTGCAAAAGGCGCTATGGAATCCCGCTCACGCCGTAAGCGATCCCCTAATGAGGAACTCCTTCTTCATAGGGCTTAGCCGTGCGGCTAACAAGACGATCGGCCTTTTGTTCTGGAGCGTCGCTACAAGGTACTACTCGATAGCCGATGTAGGGCTAGGAACGGCCATGATCTCCTCGCTGGAGCTCGTGATGATCCTATCCAGGTTCGGATCCGACGTCTCGATAATTCGCTTTATGCCTCTGAGGGATAAGGATGTGGTCTTCAACAGCGGCCTCTGGATTCCTGCAGCGCTCTCTCTCGTAATCAGCCTGGCCTTCCTCGCAATAGTGGATACGATCTCCCCTGACCTCTCCTTCATAAGGGATTACTCTATATTCTTCATAGCGATCTGCCTCGCCCACTCGGCAACGCTTACAATCGGCTACGCCATGATCTCGGAGCGCCGAGGGGGGGCTTATCTGAGCCAGAACCTCCTTCTCTCCACCCGCATCCCCTTCCTCCCCATCCTTGCTGGCATGGGTTGCATCGGCATCTTCTTCTCGCTCGGAGCAGCCTACATAATAGCCCTCATGGTATCGGCAGTCCAGATCTCCAGGAATCTTCGATTCAGCGCGAGAATCGACAGGATGTTTCTCGAGGATACTCTGAGGTTCTCCTCTCTGAACTACCTGGCAAGCGTTCTAAACACAGCTCCCGCCCTCA
Source organism: uncultured Methanotrichaceae archaeon (assembly GCA_964632755.1). GTDB lineage: Archaea > Halobacteriota > Methanosarcinia > Methanotrichales > Methanotrichaceae > JAFGMR01. The sequence continues at coordinate 36,372 of CAZWDT010000002.1, read as the reverse complement.
TACTACCGATCATGATCCTCAACATGCTCGGACCGATAGAGGCTGCCAGATGGTACGTGGCCTTCTCAGTTGCGAACATCATATTGATAGTTCCAGATGCTATCAGCACCTCCTTCTTCGTCGAGGGAAGCCATGGCAGGGATGTGGGGGGGGCAATCGTTCGGGTGCTATCGCATACCTTCGGCCTTCTGCTCGTCCCTGTCGTGATCATATATATCTGGGGCGAGGAGATATTGGGGCTTCTGGGGCCGGAGTATGCCAAGTCGATCGATCTCCTGAGGATCCTGGTGCTCGGGAGCTTCTTCGTCACCGTCTACAGCCTATACATCCCCATCCAGAACATCAGGGCTCGGCCAGGGATCGTCGTCCTCATGAACTTTGCGAGGTTCGTCTTATTGCTCGGACTCAGCTATATATTCATATTCAGTTATGGGATAATCGGCGTGGGATATGCGTGGATTCTGACATATGCCGCGCTCAGCCTAGCCGTTGCATGCGAAGCCATAAGATTCGGCAGGGCGAAGAAAGGGGTTGATCTTCCCTGAGGCTCGATGATAGGTTTTCGATCACGAGCAGGATCCTGCTCTATCTGATACCCGCGGTCGCGATCGTGGGGCTTCTACTTCCCCCCTTGCTCGGCCTGCACAGCTTGTCGCTCCTTGGAAGCTATCTCGCAATCCCCATGATAGCGGGAACGCTCCTCTTCCTGATATATCGTGGCAGCGCCTACCAGAAGGTGCGGCTCGATTGCAGGATCTTCAATCTATTATTAATGGCCTACGCGCCCCTATTCGCCATATCGGCATTGATCCTGGCTACCTACACACCCCGCCCCGTGGGTTATTACCTCGTGATAACGCTGCTAGCGACCATAATCCTCATGGAGATACTTCTATTCGAGGCCACTTGCGGCAGGGTGCTGATCATCCTCGCCCAGATCATGGCTCTAAACCTCAACTTGATCTGGGGCGTGACCATGAAGTACCATCTATTCATCGGCAGGATGGATCCGATCTCCCATTTATTCTACATATCGACGCTGATGGAAGCGGCCCATGTGACCGATGCATTCGACAACTATCGCGCCTTTCCCCTCTGGCACATATTAGTTTATGCTTTATATATCATAATGAGATCGCCATTGCCGCTGGAGAAGATGATCTTCCTTGCAAACGGCCTGGTATATGCGTTTCTCGTGCCGATGGCCTACCTGGTATCGAGGACGGTATTCAAGGATCGGTCTCTAGCCTTGTTGATCTCCCTCTTCATCATATTCTACACGGATGTGCTCAATTATGGCATGTCCTCGATCCCCAGGAGCGTTGTGTCGTTCCTGGAGCTGGTATTATTGTATTTTATTTTTATTAGAGATAGCGCCATGAAGCTTATGATAATCGTGGCTCTGACGGTAGTATTAATACTGTACCACCCAGTATCACTTCCATTTATAATGGTGATATTCTCATTACTAATCACATTAGATATAGCATATGAAAGGGGGGAAGAGAGGACTATCAGCTATAAGTACCTCCTCCTCAGCCTGATATTATGTCTTGGATATTGGATGCATTATTCCATGTATATATTGCAGGCCCTTCTGGAGAACGTGATGACCTCCGCCCCATCACTCCTCACAACCAAATCCATAGCAGATGCACCATTTGAGGAGCTATTCAACTATCTCCAGTATGCCCCGCTGCTCCTCTTCATCGTATTTGGCATACTGTGGGCACTGAACGATGAGAGGTTCTCGACAAGGGCCAAGATGCTATGCCTCGTTGGGGTCTTATTGGTCGCGGTCTCCTTTCCCGGGCCGATGCTCCTTTTCACGCATCTTGCAAAGAATTTCAACATCATGAGGTTTGGCGAATATGCATTTATATTCATCATCATGGCCTCGGCCGTCGGATTCTCGGGGCTCTTCCACAAGGCCAGGGGATATGGTCGAACCATTCTGGTCGTGGTCTTCATGGCAATGATCTTCCTCTCGGTCTCAAACGACTTCACGGCCTCAGATAATCCCCTTGTGAAGCGGACCTTCTATACGTTCTACATGACCGAGAACGAGGTCGAATCGATTCGATATCTCCCGGAGGTCGCCGGCGGGTATGTCATGTCCGACTATGTCGTTACAAGATATCTTGAGTGCTCGCCTTTCCAAAAAAAGGCACATGTGCTCGAGGTCGACCGCGCCAATATGAGATTCTTGAGGAACTCGTCCGACGACCTGTTGCTGATCAGGGGGGGCGAGCTCGATGGAAGGCCATTGAAGCTATACACCTCGCTTGAGAGAGACTTCGTCGACCATCCAAACCTATTCAACCTGCTCGACTACTACATGCCGGATCTTCCCCTCTGGGACCAGCTTTCCGAGTATAACAGGATCTACGACTCAGGCGCCGTCCAGGGGCTCATTTAGGACCCTATCCTCCCCCCGGGAGAGACTGGATATCAGGGGCTGGTTCAGGACGGAAAGGTATCTGAGCTGGCCGACGCGCTCGAAGCCTGCCTTCTCGATTCCCTTCTGTGAGGCCGCGTTTTTGATCTCGGCCGAGATATAGACCGTTCCCCGTGGATCCTCTTTCCATATGTCACTGCAGATCCGGCAGAGCATCTCAGGAAAGATGCTCCTGCCCTTAAAGGGATCGTAAGTCCTACAGAAGAAGACGTAATATGCATCCCTCCCCGCGAACAGGCTATGGCGGTTGTAGGAATACGGCTTGAATTGGCCGAGATTGCACGAGATATATCGACCGGCAAGCCGGCCCTTTAGGCTCGCCAGATAGACGCTGCAGCCTTTTCTCATGAGATACCCAAGCTTCCATTCTTCGTCGAGGCCGGCGAGACCGCCCTCATCGGCTACCCTCTGCGAGCTCAGGTCAGGCCGAGGCCCCGAATTCTCCACTTTGCCGCCGGAGTTGCCGAGCCGTTGAAAGAACTGCGAGCCTTGGTCATTCAGGGGCCTGAAGAGCTCCCCCCCATCCCAACACCTCGCGTAGACCCAGTTGTCCACGTTCGTTATGGCGATCCTCTTCAGAAGCCCGAGCTTCGCCAGGAAATCGAGGCCAGCTTTCATCTAAACCGCCTCTTCAAAACCCTCCGGTAGAGCATCTCGCCAGCGGCTCCAAATGCCGTCTTCTTGTGCACCCGAAAGTAGGTCGAAAGAGATGGATCGAACTTTGACTTGAAGAGGCAGAGCCTTGGGGTGTTTGCGCCTGAGAGCTCATAGACTCGGCATCCCTCCTCCCTCGCACCCTCGATCGTCAGCCAATAGGCGCACTCGTTCACATGTTGCAGGGAGCTATCCTGCCCAGGCCTGACGCCGCCAACCCAGGTTAGGTAGCGATCCTTGTAGACGACTACGCCCCATATCCCAAGAATATTCTCCCCTTCCTCGATGAGATAGAGGCGGATTTGCTCCCCAAAGGCATCTGCCAGATCCTCGAGATAATCCACCGAGACGAGAGGGGGCATGAGCCCCTGGCTCCTGTACCTCAGAGCCTCCATCCGATAGAAGGCCTCGATATCTTCCCTCGACCTCGCCCTGCGAAGGCTTATCTTGCCCGCGTTCCCCTTGATGTACTTCCTCGTACGATATTGGATCCCATCCCAGATCTCCTGAAGGGGCCGGTCTAGATCCAGCTCGTATGTGTACTGAGGCTCAGCCTGAAATCCGCCCCATATGAATGGCCTGACATCGCCAATCCCGGGGACGCAGGTGATCGCCGTGTGATGGGGCGAGAGCGTTCTCATGACATCGAGCAGTGCCTGGACCACGGCCTTGGAGTGCGCCTCCCTCGTGGACTGCGTTAAGCGGTCATGATCCGTTGGCAAGACTGGTCCGAGATAGGGGACGCTCGTCCGCGGTGGCGGAGAGAGGAGGACCCTCAAGGCCGCAAACCTCCTGTAGAAGAGGGGTAGAAGGCCTATGAGCTGGCCTTTTCTTTCGACTCCAATGGGCAAGAACTCGTAGCCTGTATGCTTCTCGATTATTTTGAGGAAGTCCCATCTGTGAAATAGCATCCCATGAGGGCTCTCCTCGACGAAGCCTTCCCACGAATCCCTGTCCACAAGCATCTCATAGATTGCCATGCTCGAACCACCTCCAAACCTCATCCGACGACGTGATCCAGGCTTCCTTTCGCCTGCCGTAGTCGAGCAGCTTCCGATAAAGCCGAAGGTAATCCCTCCGAAAGGGAGATGAGAACATGTTGTTGTGCCAGAGCACCGTCATTACGCCTCTATTCACCTCGACGACATCGATAAGCGCCTTTATCGCATCCCACGCCTTTCCCATCCCAAGGCCGAAGAGGGCCATGTCCGCCAGGTTCAAGGGGATCTCCATGATGTCGATCGATCTTTCCTCGTCCAGGTTGTAGGGGATATATGGATGGCACATCTGATTCCTGAAACCTGCATGGCGGCCGTAGCCGAATGTGCTGTCGTAAGAGAAGTCCGCTTCCTCTAGCAGCTTCCAGGTCCGCGGAACCTCGAACCTCAGATAATGGCCCCGATAGCCAAGGACCTTCTGGCCGAGGCTCCCCTCCAGTCGCGCCTTCTCGCTCATCAGGTCTTCCAGGCGGTCGTAGGCATAGTATCCGCCATGGAGGCCAACGCTCCAGCCCCTATCGATAATGGAGCCCAGATCCGCCTCCAGCTCCTCGATATCGTACCTGAACCTGCGAACATCCCTCTCCGTCGAGAGGAAGAAGAAGGTTGACTTGGCATCGTATGCATCCTCGAGGTCGATGATATCCATGAAGTTGCGGTAAGGGCTGGTCATTCTTCCCTTCCATCTCCAGAGGAGAGAGAGCCTAAGCCAGTCGAGCTCTCCCCTGCCGATGAGATAAGGAAGAGAGGCGAGCATATGGCTTGCAGGCGGATAGATATCGTCCACGTCATGTGTCAGGCAGAGAGCAAAGCCCTCTCCTTCCGGATACTCGGGGAAATAGCCCAACTGCTGCAGATACCTGGAGACCGCAGGGTCTGTGAGGCAGTCGAGATCGTCCCTGTCGGGGATGTAGCGCCCGTGCTCGTCATGCCGCAAGGAGCGATACTCCTTCCTCCTAGTGAACTGATCCCAAAGACGGCTTTTCCCCATCAACGCTTCATGAATATCGATCACCGCGATCTGCCGCCCTCATCTCCCAAAAGGGAGCTCTTCCACAAGATCTACCATGAATCGAGATAGGTCAATCTTGTCCCTCAAGCACCTCTTTCTTCGCTCCTGCCAGATGGACTTGATATCAGGGGTTGCTACCAGGTCGAGCGCCTTTTCAAGCGCCTCTCCTTCCTCCCTGCAGTTCATGATGAGTTCGTACTTCTCCTCCAGCTCGATGAAGTTTCCCATATCCCTTCGGCCCACGAAGGAGTTGCATCTGATAACCGGGCATCCGAGCACCCCGGCCTCGGTTGCCATCGTCTGAGAATCGCAGACGAGCATCTTCGCATAGAAGAGGAGATGGTGCAGCTTCTCCGGGGAGATTTCGAGGCGGAAGCGTTCGAGGTCCCGGGGAAGCGGCGACTCGGAGGAGATGAGGACCCTCGAATGCCTTCCGATCTCCTCCACAAGCCTTCTCTTGCCCTCGATCGAGAGGCCATTCCGGCCCCTGTCGTGGTAGGAATTCCAGCTGATGAAGCGGAGAATGACGTACCCGTCGGGAGAGAGGCCAAGATCCCTCACCACCCCCTCATCCGGGCGGAAGTTGTCGGGGTGAAGGTAGGCGAGCTCCTTATAGCTTTTCACCCGCACAGCCCTCCTGCCGTAGTCGTGCCTCACAGATGTTGGGGCAAGGATCACGTCAGCGAATGGAAGGGTCAGCATATCTGCGAGCGGAAAGCCCACGGCCTCAGGCTCTGTGTCGGTGAATATCAGGGACTTTCGGCCAATAAGCTTGCTCGAATGGGCAACGGCTGGATTTAGGACGCCTATGAGGCAGTCCGGCCGAAACCTCCTCGCCTCCCTGTAGATCAGCAAATCCCTTTCAATCCACTCCCGAAGGAGGCCGTATCCCCTATGGCTGGCTCTGCCTATCGGCAGATGGGGGATGCCATAGGCAGAGAGCAATTGAAGCGTCACCTCCTTATCTCTCGCAGTGACCCTTATCCGATGCCCGCGCCGCTCCATCTCCCAGATGAAGTTCTTGAAGAGATGGACATGGGCCGGGTGGCCCGTATCGATCAGTATCCTCATCGCTCCTCGCGATTGTTGTCCTGCATATCGAAGAGCATGGCAAAGAAGAGGAACTGCATCCCGAGTATCAGTATGAGAAACGAGAGGACGCCCCTTATGAAGAGAGAGCCTCCGAGCACGAACTTGTAGTAGATGGAGTATATGGCAACCAGCATTCCTAGAGGAACGAGCACCACGCCCAGGATGTAGAAGAGGACGAGGGGATGAAAGTCCATGCATATGTACTTGACCTTCAGCCTCCAGAAGAAGTCGCATAAAAGGAGGAGCGATACCTTGGGTATGTACATTCGGTATTTGATCTTTGACTTCTCATCCCCATACCTTGCAGGAATGACCACGTCGACAGCCCGAAAGCCATAGACGTTCAGCTTGACGAGGAGGTCGTTGCAGTAGCCGTATCCTGGGTATAATGAGTCCACGTCGATGCTCTCTAACGCGCGGCGGCTGATCGCTGTGTAGCCGTTTTGAGGGTCCATCAGATCCCAGTATCCCGAGGAGATCTTGGTCAGAAAGGTGAGCATGGCATTTCCGACGAAGCGCCATCTGCTCATGCCCTGCCAGTACTCCCGGCTGAACAGGCGGTTTCCCTTGGAGTAGTCGACCCTTCCCCCCACAATGGGATCGAGGAGGGATGTCATCGCCGCGGGATCCATCTGGTCGTCGCCAGCCATCACGACGGCGATATCCATGCCACCGGCAAGAGCCGCCTTATATCCGCTCGCAATAGCGGCACCTACGCCCATATTGCGATCATGGGCGATCAATTGGATCCGCTCGTCCACCTCGGCCATTGAGAGCGCGAGTCCAGCCGTCCCATCCGAGGATCCGTCGTCGACGACGTATGTCCTGTCGACCAGATCCGGCATCGAGCAAAGCGTCCTCTCTATGAGCCGCTCCTCGTTGAAGGCTGGAACGACAGCACAGATCCTCCTCCCCTTATACATCCGATATCACCCGAGACCCCCCCCCAGATTATCAGCATCATGCTTTAGGATCGACGTTTTATATTCTTTTCTGGCGACACACCCTTTGTCTCCATCCGTCGGGATCGTCCGTTGGAGCTTCCAAAGATATTTCATCTGATCCGCCATCGTGGACCAGGCCACCGCCAATGGAGCTGTCTTTCCAAATAAAATGGTCCGGTTCGATATATAAAATCTTGCCTGTACTTGCTCGATATCGTGCGCATGCTAGAGATGCTGATCGAATAACCAAAACGTTTTAAGGATATAGACCAGACACATAATATGAATTATTGCAGCACATGCTTGCTCTCAAATGCACATCCCTTCATAACATTTGACTCTGAGAATGTATGCAACTATTGCAGATCACCACCCGCATATATTTATAAAGAAGAGGGGGGATTAGATAAGATCCTAACTAAAATAAAATCAGAAACAAAAGAGTTTAATTGCCTAATTGGATTAAGTGGAGGCAGAGATAGCAGCTATTTAGCGCTAAGAGCGATTAGAGATTGGGGACTGCAGCCCCTCGCCTACTGTTACGATAACGGGCATATGCCAGAAAGGACTAAGGAGAACGTAAAGAAAATATCCGAAGAATTAGGCATCAAAATTATTGTAATAGATAATGATGTTAAAAGAAATAGACACCTGTTTAAAAAGATATTATTAGCTTGGATAAAAGAGCCAAATCCGGGAATGATTCAAACATTTTGTATTGGTTGTCGAGGTGGAGTAAGCAAATGGATCCCTAAACTACTCCATAAATACGATATAAACTATATTTTAGATGGTACAAATAACTATGAAAACACATCATATAAATTAGGCCTCTTTGGAATCAAAGAGTATACGTTTAATGCTTTAAAGGGAAGATATGATCTCCTGCATTTAAAATTGGCATGGGCAATACTAAAAGAGATGTTTAAGAATCCGTATTATATTAATCCATATATTCTAATATATGGCGCTAGCGATTTCATCAAGGGATTTGGCGCAAATACTGAGAGGATACACCCTTTCTTTTATGAGAAGTATAATGATTCTAGGATCATGGATGCCATTACAAGCGAGCTGGATTGGCAAAAACCCGATTATTTTCCAGATTCTTGGCGATCCGATTGCAATTTGGCACTAATAAAAAATTTTATATCATATAAAATGCTAGGGTTCTCCGACTACGATCTATTCTTGAGCAATATGATTAGAGATAAAGCGATAGATCGTCCCACTGCGGAGGAAAGGCTCCGGCATATCAATCACAATCTGGAGAATTCTACCCCACAGATTAGGCAGATTCTGAGGTCTTATGGGATGGACTCCGAGTCAATACAGTCGTTTTTTAATATTATGCCATGACAATTCGACCTAGCTCGTCCCCCTGCCATAAGACGCATTTCCATCCAGGATATGCATGTGTCATCGGTTAAGTCCGCCTCTGGTTGAATTGGGTTTACAGACCTAATCGCAACATTGGTTCTCGACGTGGGAACTGAGTCAAGTGAAGTCGTTTTCCTCAAAACGACCCTACTACTACGAATCTCAAATTATAAAATTCATAGTGTCATATATTTACATAATTCCCTTAACCGATGACCAATGCCAGGATATGCCCACAAAGCATGGCTTGGTTAATAGGTGGGCGAAGGCGGCATATATGGCCTTCATTCTTCGCCACCTCCGCCCTCCGGAGATTCAGCCGAAGCTTTTGGGACTATACGAGACCATCGAAAGAAATGCTTTTTCTAGGTTGAGATATATTATCACATTAGGAGTGGGAATATGAACAACATCGAGAACCTATTGAGGACAGCGTTCGGAGAGATGGAGAAGGTGATGACTGCAAGGACGGTCGTCGGCGACGCTGCCACATTCGATGACAAGACGATCATCCCCCTCGTGAGCATCAAGATGGGATTTGGCGCTGGCGCGGGAGGCGAGGAGGGGAAGGAAGCAAGCGAGGGCGGAGGCGCCGGCGGCGGCGTATCGATCAAGCCAGTCGCTGTGATCATACTGGAGAAGGAGGGCGTGAGGATAGAGCAGCTTCATCCAGGAAGGGCGTCGACGCAGCAGATGCTCCTCGAGAAGGCAGCCGAGTTCATCCCAAAGCTCGCAGAGGGGGTCCCAAAGATGATGAAGAAGCACGGCGAGGAGGAAGAGAAGCCCTCCAAGGAGGCTGTAAGCGTTCCCGTAACCGAGTGAGGGCGAATGGATGATGGCGATCCTCCTAGCGTTGTTCCTAATCGCCCTAGCCCTCCCCTTTATCCCCATCGACCTCAGGCTTAGGCTCGCCCAGGGAAGGGCAATGGTGCGCCTCGGCTGGCTCTTCGGCCTCGTTGGAACGGATATGGCCACGGAAAGGGATAAGGCCCTGGGCTCGGCTGATGAGGACGAGCAGGGCAGCGAGGAGCCCTTCCAGTGGAGGGAGATGCTGGAGATCCTCGGCGATCGCGAGATTGCGGCGCGCATTTGGCGATTGGTCCGCGGATGTCTTGGAGCAGTCCAGATCCGCGACATGAAGGGCACGATCACGATCGGCCTTGCCGATCCAGCGGAGACGGGGATGCTGCTTGGATACCTCTACGCCATTGCAGGAGTACTCTTCATCGACCTATGCATCGAGCCATCCTTCGATCGAGAATGCCTGGAAGGGGCGGCCGAGGGCTCTCTCAGGCTCTGGCCCTATCGCCTGATTGCGCCCATTCTCTCCTTCCTCGCCTCGGCAAAGGTGCTCAGGATGGCAATTAAGATCGCCCGGAGGACCATATGAAGGGATGCTGGGAGGAGATGGCCGCCGATCCACCCATCGAGCTACCCTCAGCAATCCTTATACCGATCGCCCGAATCAGATATGGATTCCATCCAGGGGCGAGGGGAGGCGTCATCAGCGTCACCAAGTCCCCGGAGGCCATCGTGATCGTTGCGCCTTCTGGCGCAACAGCCCTTGGCATGGATGGGGAGGAGATCCCCCTCGACCAAATCCTCAAGGATCTGCCATTGGTCGAGGAGATTTTGCGAGGCCTGGAACCTCAAATGGAACGATAGAGCCGGCGAGCATTCATGCGCGAATATGGCGAGAGGTGGGACCCAAGGGGATATCGCGAGAGCGCCTCGGAGCAGAGGAGATGGGCGAGGGAGGTGATCGCAAAGCTTGAGCTGAGGGGAGATGAGCGAGTGCTTGACATAGGCTGCGGCGATGGATCGATCACTGCCGAGATTGCAAAGATGCTTCCCGGTGGATCGGCCGTCGGGATCGACATCTCCCCCCAGATGGTCTCCTTTGCGAATGAGAGCTTTTCCCCAACGACGAACCCCAACCTCAGCTTTTGTCGCGGCGACGCAAGCTGCCTGGAGTTCGAGGAGGAGTTCGATCTCGTTGTATCCTTCGCCTGCCTTCACTGGGTGAGGGATCACCCCCCCGTCCTCGAAGGCATAGGACGAGCCCTCGGCCCAAATGGATGGGCGTATCTGCAGTTCGGGGGCAGGGGAAACGCAAGCGGGATCCTTATGATCGCAGAATCGATGATCGCAGAGGATCGCTGGAAGGAGGGCTTCATCGAGTTCGAAGAGCCGTACAGCTTCTTCGATTCGGAGGAGTACCGCGGCTGGATCGAGGAGGCGGGCCTGGTCCCGATCCGCGTCGAGCTGATCGAGAAGGATATGGTCCAGCCAGGCAGGCGAGGGCTCGAGGCCTGGATCAAGACGACGTGGCACCCCTACCTGGAGCGGCTCACGGCGGACCGGGCGGAGGAGTTCGTAGCCGAGGTAGCCGGCCGATATCTGCAGACACACACCCCGGACGATGAGGGGAAGGTCCATGTGAGGATGGTGCGGCTAGAAGCGGTCTTCGGTCGATCGGGATCAGATAGATATCGAATGGGATGAACTAGCATACACATGTCACTCCTCATCTACCTCATCCTGGCAGGGATTGCCGCGATCTCGATTGCAGCCTACATGGTAGGCCTATACAACCGCCTTCAAAGCCTTAGAAACGGAGCAGAGGCCACATTATCCCAGATCAGGGTGGCGATGAAGAAGAGGCTCGATATGGTCGAGGGGCTTGTGGCCTCGACCGAGGCTTATGCTCACTTCGAGAGGAAGGTGCTCGAGCGCATAACCGACCTTCGAGCCGGCCTTGGGGAGGCCCGGCCTAAGGACCTGGACCGCATCCAAGGCGAGAGCCAGGGCCTGATAGGAAAGATCAGCGCCGTTGCCGAGAGCTATCCAGACCTCAAGACCTCGGAGGCCGTGGCAGTGACCATGAGTGCCATAAGGGAAGTGGAGGACGAGATCGCCAGATACCGCTACACCTACAACAACATAGTCCAGGAGTACAACACGATGCTCGATACGTTTCCGTCGAACATCGCAGCATCGAGGGCCGGCATGAGGGAGGAGGAGTACCTGAGCTTCGAGGTGGATGAGCTTGCGAGGCAGGGATACCTCCCATGGCAGGAGGAGCCTAGGAGGCCAGAGGCCGGCTGGAGGTGAGAGGCCGGAAAGCGTTATTAATCCTGACAACCTCCGACATGGCGGAGGCTGGAGGGATGCTCAGACATATCGTCATGTTCAGGATGAAGGAGTTCGCGGAGGACGCAGATGGGCGGCAGAACATGCAGAGGTTGAAGGCCCAGCTGGAAGGGCTGAAGGATATCATCGAGGAGATCAAGTTATTCGAGGTGGGCATCAATATATCGGATGGGAATGTGGGCTGCGACCTGGTCCTATATTCGGAGTTCGATGGGCTCGATGGCCTGCATCGCTACCAAGCCCACCCAGATCACATCAAGGTGGCCGATTTTGTGGGCAAGGTCTGCAGGGACCGGCTTGTTGCCGACTATACGGTCTGACGAGACCTAGAAATCATGAAGAAAGGGGCGCCCCATAAAGAGGGCAGCCCCTTAAGGTCCTTATTCTGCATACACAGCTACTATACAGCTACTTATGTCCCGTGCCCTTGGCCTCCTTCCCGGGTGCCGCAGTAAACAGGCTTACTCCTACGTAGGCCACCGTTCCGCATATCAGGCCAATGAATACGGGATGTATGACCGATCCGCTATAGAAGTGCCAGAGCACGACCGATATGAAGGATGCGAGAAGGCTTGCAACGAAGCCCTGGCCTGTGCCGCCATTCCAGTAGAGCCCGAAGATCAGCGGCACGAAGACGCAACAAGCAATCACTCCCATGCTGACGGAGACGAGGGGCACTATCCCCTGTGGCATGTCGTTTGCAAGGAGGGCGGAGACCCCGATTAGGACGACTCCAAGGCCTCGCGTGAGCAAAAGGACACGGTCGTCGGAGATCGCCGGCCGGAAGAAGCGCAGTATGTCCGAAGTCAACGATGTGGTTGTGACGAGGACTATCGCGCTTATCGTGGACATGGCCGCGGAGATTGCTGCAAGGAGTATCAAGGCATCGAATCCCGGTGGAAGTAGGGTTGTTGCAACGAAAGGAATAAAGCTGTCTGGGCTCTTCTCGAAGGGTGCAAGCTCCTCCGCTGTGAAGGCGCCGTAAGCGAGGACGCCTATTGAGAAGATGCAGAAGGCGTATACCGCAATGGAGATCGGGCCGTATATTCCTGCAAAGCGTACCACCCGCCTATCCCGTGCAGAGAAGATCATGATCAATAGGTCGGGCAGGGCAACGAGGCCCAGGCTGATAGAGAACGCCATCCCTAAGCTTTTCTCCCAGGGCATCATATAGCCGCTCATGGAGGTGACTGCAGCAGGGATATGCTCCCAGATCTGCATTCCGCCGCCCCTCTGCAAAAGGCTTCCGTAGAGCAGAACGGCCCCTACAAGCATCAAGATCCCCTGGATGAAGCTTATCCAGAGTATTGCTGGAAGCCCCCCGATGACGTAATAGACGGCGACTATTGAGACTGCGATGATCAGGCCCTGAACGTAGGTGACCCCTAAGAGCCCCTGGAATAGCTCGGCACAGCCCTTGTAGATCGCGACAAGGTAGATCGCGTACATGATCAGCATTATGACGGCGAGAACAACCTTGCCACCGGGGGATTTATAACGTCGCTCCAGAAGCTGTGGGACGGTCCTTGCATCGTACTCCTTTGCCATCGACCAGATCCGGGGAGCTATGAGCCAGGCCATGCAGGCGAAGAAGACGTGCAGAAAGACCGCCCAGATGGTCCAGGGAAAGCCGCAGACGAGGCCATAGCCTCCGCCCCCCAGGAAGGATGCCGCGCTGAAGTAGGCCGCTGTGAAGGCGATCCCGATCACTGCCGGATACATGATGTTGCGATCAGAGATCACGAAGCCGGAGAGGGTGCCCTGGCGAAGTCGAAGCGATAGGACGATTATTGCGAGAACGTAGGCCACAAGGAGGACCTGATTAATCATCGAATCGCCTCAGCGTGATGAGAAAGGTTATGGCAAGCATCGCTATCACCGAGACTATGAGGGCAAGGTAAGGTGTGGGGACCATTCAGGACTCCCCCGATCTATAGTTCATCTCCATATTTTCCAAGGCAGATCCTCCAATGATGTATTCAATTGTACAAATACGTGCGGAGGAGAGCATAGATGTTTAAAATCCTTTCGCCCTTTGGCGATGATGAGTGGAAAAGAGATCTCCCCTTATCTCAACCGCGAATGATATGCGAATGAACGTTAATATTTTCCATTAATGCGCGTTCATTCAGGGCCAATTTGAGCTTAAATATGGCGTTTTGTGGGATTTTATATGTGTAAAAGTTGACAATAAGTACAAATAGAAGATTGATACCCTCAAGCAATTGAGCAGTTGCGAGAAGAGCGAGGGGGGAGTCCGGGCGAACTGCATCTTGTTGATATATCGATGAATATGCGAATCAAGCCACTTCAAAGGGCTGGTCAACCCTTCACGCCAGAGCGGTCGTGGCCGCCGCAGGAGATAAAAGAGACCGGGAGGCTCGACATGTTTCAACCTTCTGGACGGCGGCTGCCCTTCCTATCCGCACGGAGGGGGGTTGAGGCAGGATGTGCATGGATCCTTTGTGCCGATGACCGACGCCGATCTCTTCCGCATGAAGGGGGTTGAGAGAGGGAACCCCACCTCCCGACATCATGCAACTGGGGCGCCCTGATCCCTATGCCAACGAAGCAGGCCGTATATCAGGGCCCCAAATCCCAGGCTTGTGGCGACTAGTGATACAACCCAGCCCACGTAGGGAACCTGGTAGAGGATGTTCAGTATGATGAATCCCACCAGGAATGCCAATATGGGCCCATCCTTCTTCAGGCGTAGGGTGATCGCATGACCGAGGCTGAAGGAGACGAAGAGCCCCGAGAGCATGACGCCGGCCATCAGGAATAGCAGCGTCAATAAGGAGAGGGGAACTCCTACAACCGTCATTGCGAAGATGATGGCGAGGACAAAAGAGACGACCAAGCCAAGGAAGCCCACCATCGTCCTCATGGCAGGAGACGACCTGATCTCCTCGTCCATTGTGACGAAGACCTGAGGGAAGAGCCGCAGCAATATCAGGCCAGCTATGAGAAACCCAAGGCTCATGATCAGGCCAATGATGCTGATTCCAGGCTCTGTAGGCTTCTCATCCCTACACTCTGTCTGATAGAAGCGAACCAAACCTGCATGACCCTTGTCCTCGAAGTTCTCGGCGTTGACGGTAAGCGTCCCGTTTATCGTCGCCGAGTTGTAGACGTCGCCTCCCCCGATGAAGGCATCCTTTCCAACGGTCATGTTTCGATGGAAGTCGACCTGCCCTCCGGCGGCAACGATGTTCCTCGTCACGTTGCCCATCATGTTGAGGTTGCCACCAAGCGCAATGACCTTTCCCCCAACGTTCGATGAGAGAAGGACCTGACCGCCGGTCACGATCAGATCTCCTCTTACCGGAGCGTTGACGTTTACGTTTCCTCCGGCAACGACTGCGCTCTCCACAGGAGCGTTGATGTTCACCGAACCTCCGACGACGAAGACGTCGTCGTCAATGGGATCGTCGATTGAGACCGTATTTCCCGAGAAGAACTGCAGTGCACAAGCCTCAGAGGAGAGGAGCAAGGCGAGCATAGCGAACAGGACGGCGTGCTTCTTCATAGTAATCCCTAATTAAAATGGTTACTCATCGAATAAATAGGTTATCTGGAATTGTCCTTCCCCATGCCAACCGTTAAACGCTCCGCCTGCGAGACGAAGACGCGATGAGCTTTAGGCTTCCAGAGCTGCTCGCCCCTGCAGGCTCCTGGGACTCGATGAAAGCGGCCGTGGCCTCCGGAGCCGATGCTGTCTACCTGGGCGGGAGACGCTTTGGGGCGAGGGCCAACTCCCCCAACTTCGCGATTCCTGAGATGGAGAGGGCGGTCGAGCACGCCCATCTGCGAGGCGTGAAGGTATACGTCACCGTGAACACCCTCGTCCACGACCGCGAACTTCCGGAGCTTGCCGAGTACATGGTCGATCTCTACGCCATGGGGGCTGACGCCTTGCTGATCCAGGATTTAGGAGCCCTCTCCCTGGCAAAGGAGGTCGTCCCCGAAATGGAGATTCATGGCTCCACTCAGATGACGGTCCATAACCGAGAGGGTGCCATCAGGGCAGCGTCGCTTGGCCTTCGACGGGTGGTGCTTAGCCGGGAGCTTTCTCTCAACGAGGTGGAGGAGATGGCCTCGGCAGGTATCGGCCTTGAGATCTTCGTCCATGGGGCGCTATGCTACTGCTACTCTGGCCAGTGCCTCCTCTCGCAAGCGATCGGCGGGCGAAGCGGAAACAGGGGCGTATGCGCCCAGCCCTGCCGAAAGCCCTATCAACTGCTTTCAGGGGAGGCGGACGGATACGGCAGGATCGCCTCGGCCAAGGCCGTCTCCCTGAAGGAAAGCTACCTGCTCTCCATGCGGGACCTCTCCCTCTACCCCCACCTGGAGATGATCGTCCGCTCCCAGGTCGAGGCGATCAAGATCGAGGGGAGGATGAGGTCTCCCCTCTATGTTGCAACAGTCGTCGATGTATATCGTCGAGCCTTGGACGCCATCTCAGAAGGCGAATGGTCCCCATCGCCCGATGACATGCAGACCCTCACCCTTGCGTTCAACAGGGGCTTTACCGCCGGATACCTGATGGGAGAAGAAGGGGACGCGCTGATGGCAACCGAGAGCCCCGAGAACCGGGGACTCTATCTAGGACGGGTGCTATCCGTCGACGGCCACGGCGAGGCCTTGATCGAGATCCATGGGAGCACGATTCCAGAGATGGGAGACGGCCTTGTCTTCATCCAGGGCGACTGCAAAGTAGGGCTCGTCTTAAGAAAGGATCCTCGCGTCTGGAGAAGGCGAATCTCGCTCGACGTCCCCCCGTCAGTCGAGCGAGGGGCGATTGTTCGAATGACGCGCCGAGCCAGCCTGGAGCGAAGGGCTGAAGCGATCCTGCGGCGAGGAAGAGCTCAAATCCCGATACATATCGATATCACCTGGCGCGAAGGGGTGCCACTTGCAAGGGCCAGGGTTGCCGGCCCCAAGGGAGATCTGCTCGTATCCCGAGAGGGCGAACGGATGGAGAAGGCCCGCTCAAGGCCCCTCAGCAGTGAACAG
Organism: uncultured Methanotrichaceae archaeon; assembly: GCA_964632755.1. Taxonomy (GTDB): domain Archaea; phylum Halobacteriota; class Methanosarcinia; order Methanotrichales; family Methanotrichaceae; genus JAFGMR01. The sequence continues at coordinate 19,665 of CAZWDT010000002.1, read as the reverse complement.
ATCCGCTCCCAGATCGAGCGTTGCGGAGCGACTCCCTTTGCGGTTGATCTTTTGATGAGCTACCCCGGGGGGCTCTTCGCCCCTTTGAGAGCCATCAATGAGCTGCGCCGCGATCTGCTGAAAGGGGCCGAGGTCTCGCTCATCGAGGCCTACAAGCCCTCGATCGAGGAGGTCGCATCTTCCAGGTCGAAGCTTCTCGATGGCTGGACCGAGCCCTCAAGTCCAAGTCGAAGTTCCAGCCCGGCCCTCGCAGCGTACGCCGATAGCCTTGAGACAGTTGAAGGGGCGATACTGGGCGGATGCGATCGAATCTACTTCCAGCCGGAGGATCGAATCGACTCCCTCGCTCCCCCGGCCTCTTCCATCATGGACACGCTCGATATGGCGGTTCAGGCGGCAGGCACAGAAAAGCTCGTCTGGAAGTGGCCACGTATCACCCGCCGCAGGTTCCTAGACATTGCCAAGCCCCTCCTTCCAAAGGCCTTCGATGCGGGAATCTCCGAGGTCATGGTAGACGGGCTTGGAGCTGCAACTGCAGTAATCAAGGGGGAGCCTCGAATGAACCTCTCAGGCTCGGCCGGCCTTAACATATGGAACTTCCGCTCCGCCCTATTACTGAAGGAGTTTCGGCGCCTGACCCTCTCTCCCGAGCTCAACGCCCGGGACATCCTGGAGACGGCCGCCCGAGTCAAGTCCCGAGGAGGTCCCGAGCTGGAGCTTGTAGTGCAGGGCAACCAGGAGGTCATGGTCTCCGATGACTGCCTCCCCTGCAGGGCTGCTCGACCCCTGAGCGTTCGAGACTCGACCTTGGGTCTATTGGACTTGACCGGAAGGACGTTTCCCCTCAGGTTGGACGCCGAGGGGCGAACGCACATCTTCAACGCGGTCGAGACTTCTCTCGTTGACGCCGTCCCCGACCTTCTCGATATGGGAATCGCGTCGATCGTGATCGACGCTAGATGGCGTTCTGCCGCTTACGCTGAGAGGATGGCTCGGATCTATAGAAAGGCCATGGCCGGCGACGTCATGGTGGCAAAAGGGGAGGTCCGATCCATGGCCTGGGGCGGGATCACAACAGGAAGCCTCTTCCGTTAGGGGCTGGCCGACTCTTCCGCCAAAGGGAGCCGACTATTTCGCAAAAGGTGGCCGAAAGCGATTCATATAATCGGTTCAGACGAATCGGTCATGGAGATCCTTATCAAGAGATCGGCCAGAAGGAAGAAGACCATACAGGCGCGGATGGTCGACGGAGTTATGGAGGTGATGGCCCCCGAGGATATCCCGGAAGGCGAGCTCCAGGAGCACATATCCCGGCTGAAAGCCCGCATGGAGAAAAAGACCACGCGACGCGACGACGCCAAGCTGGAGGAGAGAGCGCGCCATCTAAATCGCAAGTACTTCCAGGGCAAGCTTGCCTGGAAGGGCATCTCCTACTCGACAAGGCAGATGAAGCGGAACGGATCCTGCAACATCTCCGAGAGGACGATCTCGATAAGCTACCGGCTGATGGATATGCCCCGCTGGGTTGAGGACTACGTCATAGTCCATGAGCTCGCCCATCTAGTGGAGCCAAACCACGGCCGCAGGTTCAAGTCGCTGGTGATGAGGTATCCCCTGGCCGAGAGGGCGCGTGGATACCTCATTGCCATGGACCGGATGGCGAGGAAGGGAAGCTAGCCGAGCTTCTCGAGCCTGCGCCTTACAGACTCCGCATGGCCTGGCAATCCCTCGGCCTCGGAGAGGGAGATGATGACCTCGGAAAGGCGGTCGAGGCCCTCCGGGCTCAGGCTCTGGACTGTGATCTTCTTTACGAAGTGGTCCACGTTGAGCCCGGAAAAGACCCTGGCCCAGCCAGATGTGGGGAGGACGTGGTTCGTGCCGCTCGCATAGTCGCCAGCTGCCACAGGCGTGTGGGGTCCGATGAATATAGATCCTGCATGGCGGATACCCTTGAGAAGGTCCATTCCATCCCCGACCACGATCTCAAGATGCTCAGGTGCGAAGTCATTTGCGAAGTTGACCGCGTCCTCGGTACTTGATGCAACCAGTATGGCGCTCCTCTGAAGGCCCTGCACGACGATCTCCTTTCTCTCCGCAGAGAGCGCGAGCGTCTCGATCTCTTCGGCAACTGCGGCTGCGAGCACCTCATCAATTGTTACGAGCACCGAGATGGACGCTGGGTCGTGCTCCAATTGCGCGATCATATCGGCGGCCAGTACATCGGGATGGGCTGTCTCGTCTGCAATAATAAGCACTTCGCTTGGACCCGCCGGAAAGTCGATCTCAACCGTATTTCTGACGAGCAGCTTGGCTGCCGTCACATAGGCGTTTCCAGGCCCCACGATCTTCTCCACAGGGACAATGCTCTCGGTGCCAAACGCCATCGCAGCGATTGCCTGAACCCCACCCAGCTTGTAGATCTCGTCTGCGCCTGCCATATCGGCAGCGACCAGGGTTAACGGGGGAATCGTGCCATCGGGCGCTGGCGGGGTGCATACAACGACCCTAGGGACGTCCGCCACCTTTGCCGGGATGACCGTCATCAGCGCCGAGCTTGGGTACGTGGCCCTTCCTCCCGGCACGTAGGCCCCAACCGAATCGATTGGAACGATCTTCTGGCCGACGGTGACACCCGGGGCGATCTCCGTCAACCAGAGGTCCTTCTCCCTCTGCTCATCGTGAAAGGCCTCGATATTCTCCGCTGCAAACGCGAGCGTTTCCAGCAGGTCCCCGTCCACCAGATCATAGGCGGCATCGATCTCCGAGTCCTCCACCCTAAAGGTGGCAAGAATTGCTCCATCGAACCGCTCGGTGTACTGGGCAAGGGCCAGGTCGCCTCGGGTGGCCACGCCCTTGATTATCTCATCGACCGACAGCAGCATATCCTGGATGCCAACCTGCCTGTAGAGCAGTCCCTGGAGCTCCTCATCGCTCAACTCCTCTATCTTTTTTAATATCGTCATACTTGCCTACCTCCAGATCTAAGTCGAAAATCGTGACCTCGGAAAAGGGCCTCAGGAGATCTGCCGGCCCCTTTGCATGCCGTATATATGTTCTATCCTGTCCAAGCCGTCCGCCTCCTCCGGGGACTTATCATCCCTGACCCCAATGAACCGGGGAAAACGAAGCGCATAGCCCGATGCGTAGTTAGGGCTCTTCTGGATCTCCTCGTAGCCAACCTCGATGACCACCTGGGGCTTGATCTCCACCTCCATCCCCTTGCTCATCACGATGAGATCATTGAAGAGGTCGGAGAGCTCAGAGAGCTTGTCATCGTTGAGGCCTGTCGCAACCCATCCCACATCCACAAGCTCGCCGGAGGCCGGATCCGGGCAGGCAAGGCGATAGGAGCCGAGCAGCTTCGCCCGCCTTCCCTCGCCCCATCTTGCGCCTACAACGACCAGGTCCAGGGATTCCGCCACCGGCTTGATCTTGAGCCAGTTCTTTCCCCTCTTGCCGGGGGAATAGACGGACGCCGGGTTCTTGAGCAGTATCCCCTCGTGGCCTGCCTTCAGTGCGGCCTCGTAGATCTGCTCTGCCACCGCCGGATCGTCGGTGATCTCCTGCCTCGCCAGTATATCGGAAGAGGAGACGGCCTCGAGGAAACGCCTGCGCTCGACGAGGGGACGGTCGATCAAGCTCTCCCCATTTAGGTATATGATGTCGAACAGGTTCAAACTGAGCGGGATCTTGGCAGCAACGCTTGCCACGTGGTACTTGCGGCGAAACCTCCTCAAGACTGCTTGAAACGGCAGGGGCCGGCCGTCCTCTCCAACCGCCACCACCTCGCCGTCGAGTATCGCCTGCAACGCCCCCACCATCCCCTCAGCCATCGCCACGATCTCGGGAAGGGAGCTTGTGACGTCCTCCAGCCTGCGGGAGAATATCCGGATCCTCGATCCGTCCTTGTGAATCTGGACCCTCGCACCGTCGAACTTCCACTCGACGGCCATGGAACCCTCTTGGAGGGCGGCAGGTATGCTCTCGGCGACCTGGGCCAGCATCATCTTTATCGGACGACCTATTCCGATGTTCAGCTTGGAGAGGTCTTCGTGCCTGGCCGATTGGGCCACCAGGCTGATATCGTTTGTCAGGTTGTAGCCCCGTTCCACGAGGTCCACCGGCTGATGGAATGCCTTTGAGATCGCGTCGCGCACCGACCCCACCCCGACCCCGATCCTCAGGTCCTCCATGGCCAGGCGGGCAATATACTGCGCTTCGAGTGGTGTGGCCTCGCTGAAGAGGAACTGGAGGTTCTTGGCCTTGGCGTCCTGGCTGCCCCTGCCAACCGCCTTGGCAATTGCGAGAAACCTCTCGTAGACCTCGGAGATCGCAAGAGGCTCGCTCCCGGCAAACGAGGCGAGGGTGAGGGGCCTTCTCTCGGAGATGGCATGTTGAGCGACAAGCCCTACGTCGCCCGTCTTTCTTAAAAGATCGGTGATGGTCGCAAGATTTAGCCCTGCGGCCTTGGCAATGGACCCGTATAGGATGCTCGGCCCTACCCCAAGCTCCTGCTCGGGGATGAGCGTGCCCATGAGAAAGCTTGCAGCGATCCCAAGCTCCCGGTCGTCCAGATCCTCCAGGAAGGAAGAGACCAGATCCACCTTATCCAGGTTCCCGCTCACCTCTTGGACCTTCTGGCAGAGCTCTGCGAACTGGAGGAAGCTCGTCATGATCTCAGTATATCTACATGATTGCCGCGGTATATGCTGACGATATCAGAGAGTATGGCGCTTGCGGTCTCTATACGGCCAGCTCCAAGGCCGGTCACTGTGATCGTCCCTGAGAGGTCTGTGTAGATCGCAGCGGCGTTTAGCGTGGATCCTACGGCGAGGGGGCTTCCCAAAGGAACTAGCATCGGCTTTACCGTGAGGGCCGGCACCTCCCCGATCAGCTTCACCGCATACCCTCGCTTGTGGGCGAGTATCAGGGCCTCGGGGGTTATGCCCGTGATCCCGGTGACCTCTACATCGCCGTATTTCACGTCCATATCGAAGATGGAGTTCGCCAATATCGCCACCTTGCCCGCCGTGTCCACGCCCTCGACGTCGTAGGAGGGATCGGCCTCAGCGTATCCGAGCTCCTGGGCCTCGGTCAGAGCATGGTTGTATGGGTACTTCTCCTCGACCATCCTGGTCAATATGTAGTTGCATGTGCCGTTGAAGATCCCCCTGATACCGAGTATGGTGTTCCCAACGAGCGTCCTCTCGATCAGGCTGATGAGGGGCATGGTTCCTCCAACCGTCGCCTCGAACTTGAGGGCGACGTCGTTCTTCCTCGCGAGATCCTTCAGCCTTCGATAATCCACCACGAGGGGGCCTTTGTTCGACGTAACCACGTGCTTTCCCATGGATAGGGCATCGACCATATGGCCCAGGCCAGGCTGGCCATGTACTATGTTCGTGGGGGTGACCTCGACTACGAGGTCACAATCGATCGAGCCAAAGACCTCCCGAGCCGCCATATCGGAGTTGGCAACACCCTCCAGAGTGCGATGGTCCAGGATGTCCTTCGCGACAACGCCATCTGGCGCAAGGTAAGTGCCCGTATGATCGGTGACGCTTACGAGCGTCAGATCAAGGCCGATCTCCCTCATCAACTGCCGCTTCCTCTCCAGAACCTCCACGACCCCGTGGCCAACCACGCCATAGCCCACCAGGGATATCTTTACCTCCGTCATGGCTCATCCGCCTCGATAGGCTCTATAACCAGCAGATCCTTCTGGACGCCCACCTGACGAAGGATGGACATTGCCTTCTGGATCTCATCCTTTCCCGTGGCCCGGATCCTGAGATAGGCAGAAGAGGGCTCATCTATCCCCGGCATGGAGAGGGAGAGGTCGACGACCTCGGCAAAGCCAGTAGAGTCTATCTGATGGACGGTATCCCCGAGATCTCTGTCCAGCACATGGCCCACCAGCAGTACGGTGATCTCCTCCAGGAAGCGGTCCTCACCTGCGCGCACAACTATGATCCCATTGGCCTGAAGCTGCTCCTTGACCGCCTCCAACCTGGACCGGTCCATCTCCAAGATCACGCGGACCGGTATGGTGCCACGAGGGGTCTTCTTGTCCCGATGGTGCAGAACGCTGATGATATTTCCCTTCTGCTCCCGGAGCGGCTCGAGGGCCATCAGGAGCTGCCCTGGCTTATCCTGCATCTCCAAGTCCATCGAAAGTCGCATATCAAGCATTCCTCATTCTCTGCTGGTCCCAACCCCTCCCCTTTAAGGACATAAACCTTGTGCAAGCATTCGACCGAGAATTTTATTTGGACGTAAGTAGCTATGGCGAACAGATTAGGCACTTGGAGGGAACATGTCCAACCATGAGATCCGCTGGCCCGCCTTAGGACTTGCGGCTACAATCGTCCTGCTCGTCGCGTCGGCAGGGTCTACGGTATTCGTATGCAAGGAAGGATGCAGCTTTGCAAGCATCCAGGAAGCCATCGACTCTTCTATTGAAGGAGATACGATAGAGGTCCTTAACGGTACCTATTCCGAGAACCTCTACCTGAACAAGCGCCTTACCCTGAGAGGGGAAGCGGGAGAGATGCCGATGATATACGGCGGCGGCCGCGCAAGCGCTATTGTCATCTCCGCCGATGAGGCGGTTCTCGAGGGGTTCAATGTGACAGGCTCTGGCCATTGCGGCTGTGGCGACTCCGGGATAAAGATACAGGCGAGCAACTGCACCATTCGAGGAAATGTCATCCGCAACAATCGCTATGGGATATACGCCACCGGCAAGAACAATAGCATCTATGGAAACGACCTGATCGGAAACGTGGCAAACGCCTACGACACCTGCGAGAACTTCTGGGACCTCGGTCCGGAGGGATCGTCCAGCTCGCCGTGGGATATGTGGTACGGCGGAAATTACTTCGGCGACTTTGACCAGGACGAGGAGGGCTGCAGGGACGAAGACGGCGATCTGATTTGCGACCGGCCCCATAACATCTCAGGCGGAGCCAATGCCGATCACCATCCGCTGGTAGGGCCGATCCTGGCCTGAAGCCCCGGAGGGATAGAAGGCTGGCGCCTTGACAATCGAGAGCGATCTCCACGGGCCGGGGATGGCCATTGGCTTGGGAGATCGGCTTGGCCGATTCCTGAGCTGTCACCCTCGATCAGAGGGGCAATCAAAGGGGCCCCGTCACCGCCCGGAAGAGGATATCCAATATCAAAACTGCGAAGAGCACCGCCCTGTAGTTGGCCGACTGATAGAAGAGCAGGTCGCCACGAGGAGCGGTAGGCTCTCTCGCGAACTGCCATGCCTGAGAGACAAGCCAGGACCCGGCAAGGGCTGCCCCTGCCATGTAGAGCCAGCCAAGGCCCGCTGTTATTCCAAGGAGGAGCGAGAGGGCAAAGCCTGCCGACCAAATGGCGAGGACTAGCTTCGATGTTACGGGGATGCCGTAGGTTGCGGGAAGCGTGGGAATCCCCTTTGCGCGATCGCCGGCAACGTCGCGAGATGCGTCGCAGTTGGTAAACGCCCAGTCGGTGATGCAGATCATGGCGCTTAACACCAGGGCGGCTGGATGGAGGCCGATTCCGGCCTTGAGGACGCCTGCAGGGGAGATCGCAAGCCAGACGCCAAGGGGAACCAGGCCGAACGAGAGGCCCACGAGGATCCAGCTGAAGGGGGTATGTCTCTTTGCCCAGCGGGAGTAGATGGTGATCAGGATGGTTGCTGCAATCAGCACGACGAAGCTCTCGGGATTGAGGTAGAGGGCGCAAGTACAGGCCACGAGGAAGAGAAATAGGGAGTAAAGGCCTGCCTCTTTTGCGGTTACGCGAGATGATGGTAGCGGCCGGCCCGGCATCCCCACCCGGTCGACGTCGACGTCGCAGTAGTCGTTGTAGACGTAGGAGCTAGTTATCGCCGCATAGGCCCCAACCGTGGCTATAAGGAAGGGGAGGGCCTCCGGCAGGCCGCCTGTGACGGCATATGCCGAGAGGAGGGCTGCGGCTGCCGGAAGTGCCAGGTCCATTGGGGCGAGTGGTGGGCGAAGCAGCTCCAGATAGGGCCTGCATCTCATAACCGCACAGGGCATGGGGAATCACCCGAAAAGGCCAACGAATAGGTCCATGTGCTCCTGGGGCCTCACCAGCCAGTCGAGCGCTTCAGGCCTCTCCCTTATGAGCGGATACATCTCGCGGCCCCGGGAGAGCCCAAGCATCTTCAGGGCAGCGCTCCCGGGAGGCGGAACCTCCCGCAGGGGCGCCGCAGGAGAGCGGGGATTGGGGATGAATCCGTCCTCAGTGAGGAAATAGGCTCCTCCCCCGACTGCCTTGATGGGTTCATAGATCGAGGAGAAGGATCTAGCGACGTAGTTTGCCATCTTGAGCCTCTTATTGGAGGCGTTTATGGTGATGTGGCCGTAGCCTGGCGGGATTGCCGCCTTGTCCCCGGCTTTGGCCCGGATTGCCACGACGTCCGATAAGTCCTCTTTCTGAAGGAGGTAGACCGCCTCGCCCTCCAGGACCTCGTAGACCTCGGGATAGGTAATATCGAATCCCAAAATGGAGGGGTGGTAGTGGCCGGCGGTCTTTACGAACTCGACTCCAAGCATCCCTGGCGGGATGATGGTGATATCGTAGCGCAGATCCTTCTCGATGAGGCGCCCCTCGTCTGCACGACTCAGGTAGAGATCCCTGTACATGTAGTAAAGGGGCCGGTTCTCCGCCTTCGCCAGCCACTCCTGGTCGTAGATCACTTCACTCATATCGTTGAGCCAGCGGACATCCGGCTCCCTGGTCCTGCCCCCGAATGAAAGCTCCATAGGCATCTGGTGGTCTCGAAGATACATAAAGGTGAAGGTCTGCGGGGGGAGATGTCGAATAGCTTGAGAAGGGCGTTCGAATCTTATCGATTACTTGAAGGTAACCGACCTTTCAATCGAACTTATTGCTAACTATGATGCAAAGCAATTCAGATAAAGCGGTGTATTAATCGAGTGATAGGCTACATATGCACGTGAATTAAATGTTATATTAGCGTTCATTCGCGCTCATTCGTGGTTGAAATAGGAGTGAATAGGGGGTGTTCACATCCCCCATCAAGCGAAGTAGGTTCGCCTGCCATGTCATCGGGGCCCCGCCGACAGGATCATCAAGATGATGTAGATCGAGGCCGCCATCAAGAAGGCGTATAGCGCCGCCCGTGCGAGCGGAGCGTAGCGGTCCGTCACCCATGCGTCTATGATCTAATTGAGCGAGAGAAAGAGCCCCAGAGTCGAGAGCGCAGCTACAGCTATGAGGATGAAGAAGAGGGCCTTTCGAAAGATCCGGCCCATCTCCACCTGGTGGTCCCTGGCCATCGCCTCGATATCATGATTAAATGTGATGCATGGTTCTAATTTAAACTATCTTGGAGTTGGGGGCCCCCTCAAGGGGCCGCCGGCAGATAGGCTGATCAATGGATAGATTAGGGATTAAGGCCTGCAGTAGCTCTTGGAACAGGGTACCTGGTTTCCTCCTATCGTGAAGAGCTCTGTAGCCACCTTCCGATAGTCGACGAAGACGTCGACCTTCCACGTCCCCGGCATGAGGGAGACCTCGTAGCCGCGAATCGCAAGATCGCTCCATATGCAAGAGCTCCAGTAGCCGGCTGGGCCGTCAACTGGGGGAATCACGCCGAAGGAGCGCGAGTAGACGCGGCCGTTCGGGGAGTACCAGCGCCACTCGACCGAGTGCATCTTCAGGTCCCTCCAGATCTTCAGCCAGGATACCGCCTGGGTGTCGGCAGTGGTGAAGGTGTAGCTCCTCTGCAGTGGCTCGCCACAAGGGCCAACCTCCTTTGACATGGTGTGCTCGCTCAGAGGAAAGAACAGGGGGGTGGCCTCTGCGGTGCCCGCGAGGAGCAGGGCAAGTACCGCGAGCGCTATTCCGGACTTCATAATTAGGTTCACCTCGGTGAGGGGACGACGACAAGGGAAGTTCCGCACATCCCCTTCATTGCTGATATGATATATTCACAGAGGTAGTATTTTAAATTAACTTTTGGAAGTATCCACGGACCGATTAGATCCGCAATGGGACGATCCCCCGGCGCCGCGCAACCTCCGCCGGCAGATCGACTGCCGCTTCGATCGCGTCGATGATGTGGCCGTCTGCTGTAGCAACGATCATCCCGCAGAGCTTGAGCTCTCTGTCGACGGCCGGGCAGGTTCTCGCGGTGCCGGAAAGGCCCCTGCTGGAGAGGCCTTTTCGCAAGAGGGCTGCAAGCTCTCCAGATCTGGAGATCTGCGCGTCGAAGAGGATCTGCACCTCGGACGGCTCGATAAGGGCGAGGAGGCCCAGGATGGCTTCGATTGCAGTCCCCGTGATTGCGGATCGGCGAAAGCTGCGAGATGCTCCGCGGATATCGCGCAAGAGGCCATCGTCGCATAAAAAGACCAGTGCCCCAGAGAGGAAGCTCTCTGTCGTTATCAGCACGTTGTAGCCGTCGAGGGAAAGCGCCCGGCCCTTTGCCGCCTCTGCTGGCAACAGCTTTCCCCGCCTTGCCTCTGCTGCCTTTCGGCCGACCACAACCCGAAAGAGGAGATGGCGCTCATCCTTTGGGAGGCGGTAATGGTCGGCTACAAAGCGCAAGGCATAGTCCTTTGGGTATGAGCGGTCCACGAGGTAGCGCAGGTCTTTTGCGGCGGCCGCAATCTCGGGCCCGATTCCAATGGGCTGGGATCTCATGGGATCGAGGCCCCGTCCCTTCAGCGCTCCAGCTGGCCGCACGCTCGCGCCCTCACCTCTGCGTAGAGGTCGCGTCCATGGGCATCGATTGCAACAACCATCGGCCCGAGCTCCTCGGCCTCCATCTCCCAGATGGACTCGGCCATGCCGAGCTCAGGTAGGAACGATCCCTTCAAGCGGAGCTGTCCGGCCGCAGAGGCACCGCACCCCCCAGGATAGGCCAGGTATACGGCCCTTCCCCTAAGATAATCGGCAGCGCCTGGAAGGCCGCCTTTTCCGATGATTGCCCGGACGCCGAGGTCGACGACCTGGCTTGCATACCTCGCCATCCGGCCGCTGGTAGTTGGGCCTGCGGAGATGACGTCGCCTCCGCGAAGCAAGGGGCCGCAGTGGTAGATCGCTGCCCCTTCAAGGGGGATTAGATCCTTCCAGCGGAAGAGCTGGGCATGAGCCTTGTCCCGGGCGGTGTAGATGGTGCCGGAAAGCCATACGATATCTCCAGCCTTCAGGAAGAGGACCTCAACGGATGAGAGGGGGGTCCTCAGGCGATGCTCCATCCATCCTCCCCCACAATCGATGTGGCCTTTCGGTGAGCCCAGCATTGCATGTTCACGGCAACGGGAAGCGATGCGGTATGGCAGCATGCCTGCTCCACCTTCACTCCGAGGGCGGTCGTATCTCCTCCTAGGCCCATCGGCCCGATCCCAAGCGAGTTTATCCGCTCCAATAGCTCTAGCTCCAGGGGGGATGATCCCGGCATCCGGAGGAGCGCCCTCTTCGAGAGGGCTGCTGCGCCGTCGAACGTCCCCCCAAGGCCCACCCCCACGAAGAGGGGCGGACATGCGTTTCCCCCCCTCTCGGCAACCGCCCTTACGACGAACTCCAGAGGATCGTCTGCAGGAGTGAGCATGGCAATTACGCTCATGTTCTCCGACCCTGCGCCCTTGGGAAGCGCGGTTATCGAGAGATCCCGGCCGTCTACGAGATCCACGATCAAGGCCGGCATGCCAGGGCCCGTGTTGTCGCCGGAGTTAATGCGGCTAATGGGATCGACGGCGTTTGGACGAAGCGGCACCTCCAAGGTCGCCTTGCGGACGCCTTCAGCAAGTGACTCCTCAAGGGAGAAGCCAAGCTCTGCCTTGCGGCCGAGGAGGATGTGGAAGACTGGAAGGCCAGTATCCTGGCAGAGGGGAAGCCCGCGGGCCGCTGCCGCTTTGATGTTCTCGATGATTGCTTCGAGATTGGAGCGCGCAAGCGAATCGCCTTCAGCATCCCTTGCGCTCTGGATGAGGTCCTCGACCCAGGAGGGAAGGGAGGTCTCCGCTCGTCGAAGGGCAGAGACGCATGCATCGACCACGTCCTCTCGCCTCATCTCTCATCCCCTCGAATCCTTATCGGCCTCGACTGGGGGGGAACGACGAGGTTTGTCTCCTTGCCTAGCGCCCTCTCCATCGCATCCTTGTGCAGATCCCCTGATGTGTGGATCCCCCCAGGCGTCCCCCGAACGGCCCGGCATGGATACTGCTGGCAGATGAGGCCGGCGAGGGCCGGGGCCTCTTCGACGGTGTGCCCAACAATCTCCCTTGCCATATGCCATGTGGATCCGCAGGGCGACCCCCGTATCACATCGACCTTGGAGATCCGGCCGTTCTCGGACTCGACGCGGATCTCGGGGCGGCCGAGCTCTTTAGCGAAGGCGTCGATCACATCGATCCCGCAAGGCTCAAGCGTGCAGCAGATCTCGTCGACCTCGATTGGAATTCCGCTCTCCTCTGCAACCTCCTGCAGCTCCACGATCGATCCAGCGCGAGCGATCCCTCCCGGGACGATTGCGGCCTTGACGCCAGCCCTTCCGGCCCGGCGCAGGAGCTCGGGGGTGAGATCTGGATGGAAGACGTAGAGGATCAAAAGGTCGGAGCGGAAGACCGCTTGATCCAGGTTGAGATCGTCTAAAAAGGCCTCCGGATCCTCGATGAAATCGGGCAGGTACTCGGGAATGGCCACGGAGACAACAACGAAATCAGTATGCTCCTTGATCGTCTCTATCAGCCGCTCGCCATACTTGCCCCTCGTGACGACGCCTACTTGCATGCAAGGGGGATCGATGTAATGGATAGTTATCCTTTTCGGAATGAAAACAACATCCGGCGTGAGTGGATGGGAGATACACCAATAAAAGAGACGAAGGGGGGGGGAGCATCGGCCAACTCCCCAGGACCCTGCCTCAGGCCCTCAATAGATCCTCCAGCTGTGCTGCTCATGCGGATCCGGATCGGTCCAGGCCCTGTTGTAGAAGAGGATTGGAAAGTCCTTCTCGATCGATCCTTCAGCCGTGTCCGGCACGCTTCCGGGATTGTAGGCCAAGCCTATGCCCTGGATACTCGTTCCGTCTGCAACCGCCCTCTGATAGGCGAGCATCGTCAAGGGAGTGGATGCTGCGTAGCCGTATAAGCTCGATATCTCGCCGTTATCCACGATCGTCTCCACCTTGGAGCTGGATTCGCCTGCATACGCTTCGTGCACCACATCGATGCTTTCGCCAGAGGCTACAAGGCTCGAGGTCGTCTCTCGAACCGCCCGGTCATCGCCGCGTCCTGTATCCTGGATGTAGCCGCTGAATGCGATCTCTCCGCCATTTGCGAGTTCTGCGCCCATTCTTGAGTGGAGCGTATATGTATTCGCATCGCCTCCCCAAAGGGAGAGGTCGATGCTGCTTGGGCCCTCTGCCTGCAGATCATTTACGCGGACCATCGATCCGGATGTATCGGCTGAGGCAGAGATCGATCCGATCTCCAAACTGGCGGGATTTCCAGTGCAACTGTAGGGTTTTGTAGAGAGCTGGACGACGTTCTCCTGGTTTGATGCCTCGGCCTTGAAGATCAAATCATCACCGGCTGCCCGCAGATCCATAATCATCCCTCGAACGGCCCGGTCAAGGCCGCTTCCTTGGTCCTGGATATATCCGCTGAAAGCAATGTTGCTGTTGTACAGAGCGCCTGGCACGTAGAGATAGGATGAAGTCTCAATCTTGCCTCCCGTAAATTCGAGATTCGTCATAAATGGGCCTTCTGCCTGCAGATCATTTACACTGACCGTCGATTTGGATTGATCGGTTGCAGCAGAGATCGATCCGATCTCCAGATTACCCGGACTGTCGGGATCGTCTCTGGATCCAATTGGATTGATCATTAATCGAGCGGAGTTCTCCTCGTTAAATACATAGGCATTGAATAATAACTCCTGGCCGTCTGCACCTATATCCTCTGCGCTAACGATCGATCCGGACTGGTCGGCTATGGCAGAGATCGATCCTATTCCTATATGGGCGGGATAGATGTAACCCCTACCGAGAGAGATTATGGCGGAACAATCCTTGCTCGATGCCTTTGTCCAGTAATTTATTATCGTGCCCTCTTCCTGCACATTCCTGTTGGTGATTCTCGTACTCATCCCCGAAGCATCGCTGCTGGAGACGATCGCACCCTCAAGGCTGAATCTTGCGCCTTCGTCCCAGACGCCCAGCTTAGCTAAGGCAGATGGTCCCTCCACAAGCTCTAGGAGGGATGGATCGTTGACCATTGTAGTTGCCCCTTCATCGAGATTCCACGTTCCACCTCCGGCCCCGATCTGATAGTTGATCAGGGCCTGGGGATTGGGATTCGATCTCGCGAGGGCAAGCCCGTCGAAGCTGAACTGAGGATTTTGGCCCGGATATCCATAATCATATCTCATCTCCAGATCGTTGAACAGATCCCAGTTCTCGCCATAGAGGGAATTTATATAGAAATACGCGTTTCCGGGGCTCGTCAAGCTTCCATCGATGTCGAGCCTCTGCTGGGCCCTATCATCGGTGGCTAGGATCGTTCCTGAGCCCTCGAGGCTTGCTCCCGTATCGATATCGCTTCCAGTTGTCTGCAGATGTGTTGTCGAGGATGTGCTCATCAAGCCGTTCGTCGCTCCACTTATCTGCCTGATCTCGCTTCCAGTGCCTGAATCGGTTGTCTCTACGAAGAGGTCGTCGATCGCGATTGCTGCATATGCATCGGGCGTCCCAACGCCACCGATCAAGGCCTGATAGGATCCCTGGACGACTCCTTCATAGACATCGAGCTCGTCGTAGGCGTACAATATGTCTGAAGAGCATCCGGGAGTTGCGGCCTCCAGCTTCTGGTAGAACCTCGCCTGGTCTCCATTCTCCTGGAGGGGAGGGATTGATGCCAATGAACTTTGGACTTCAGGCTCAGGGGCTATGTTATATGTGATTTCGACCAGCTGCGCATTATAGTTTTTATCATAGGCGATATGAAACCTTGCATCCTGGAAAAAGTCTCCAGCGTTATCTAATTCCATTATTTGTCCAATCTTAGAATATTCTTCCCCATATTGGCTGCGAGCATTGAGGAAGTTATCTATTTTTTTCGCACGTGCCACCACGTCTTCCTTAATCTTGAGAATGGATCGCATAAAATTTTCCTTATTCTTCAAGTCTATCGGTGCATTAGCGACAAGAGCTAAAAATCCAGGATTATCAAAATTCATCACTTGTTCATAGGTAACATATTCATCCTTAGGAACTGGTTCATCATCCTCTTCCCCCTCGTATAGGGCAGAAGCTTGCTGAACAATGTCCCCTGCAGTCAATATATACTCTACCGATCCCTCTGGGGCCTGGGCTTGCAGGTCGGTCTCAGTACTCACCCCTGTGTTATGACCCTTGACGAGCCCATCGTAGGTCAGGGTCCCTCCATCTACAAGGACGTGGGACGTTGACTGGACCGCCAGATCCTCGTCCTGGGCGGCCAGATCCTGGGTGATAGTGCCCTCTCCCTCCGTATGCACCTGCACCGTCCTGTCGTCCCCCCTATCGAGCGCATATCCGCTCAGGAGAAGGTCGCCGGAGGCGAGGTTTGTATATGACCTGGCATACGTCCCGGAATCGATGGTCTCGAAGTTCCATGTTACATCCCCTGCCCGGATCCAGCTCTCGATGCTACCGCTGCCATCGATCGATTGAATATCGGCCCATGCCCTCGTGCCATCGACTCCAACGCATGCTGAAAGCGTCGCCTGGCCGAGAGCGAGGTCTGTCAGAAATCCGGTCGATAAGTCCAAGCTGTTTGCAAAAGAGCCCATCTGCAACCTGGCCTCGCCCTCTGGGACCGAGATCTCGACAGATGTCAGAGAGGTGGTCGCCTGATCGAGCCGGGCGGTGGAGCTGGCCCTGTAGTTATCTGCAGATCCACCCTCCAAGGTCAATCTCTGGGATGCCGTATAGAAATCTGGAATCCCAGAAGATCCTGTCTCTGCGCAGGTGAAAAGCTCGGTTGTTGTCAAGGGAATGGTCTCGATATGATCCACAGATTGAGATACCGTTGCATAATCGACCGTGGCCCTGGCGGTTCCAATGTAGCCCTGCACTGTGCCGCCATTTCTCAGATTCCCGGTTGCCCTGCAGCCCCTGGCGTTTGTGGCCTGGATCGTTGCGTCGATATCGTCGGCGCCAATCGATGTCAGGCTCTGGCGGGCCTGAACGTAGGCGCTCGGCCCAACTTCACCCTCGCCAGGATACATGACGTATTTGTAGATGCAGTCCTCTGCGTTTGATACGTCGACTGCGACCATGGCGTAGAGGCCGTTTGTCGCATCGTTTACAGAGTGCCTCTCGTGCAGGTCTCCCGCGACCTGAAGCGTCCGGGAGAGGCCCAATCCCCCGGAGAAGGCGGCTGTGGCGCTGTCCGAGATCCGATCCTCGACTTCTGCGCCGAATATCGTCGAGAAGCCCACGGTCGCCTTGCCATCGCTAGCAGAGAAGCTGGAGGAGATCTCTCCAATTGCGCCTCCGCTAAAAAGAATGGAGAGAATTATGGTTGATAGAAGAACATTTCGAGTCATATTACATCCATCTTTGATAGTTTATAGTATTAGTTTTTGCTATGGATACAAATGCATGAACAATCGTATCATTCATTCTACATAAATGTTAGTATGAGAGAGATCTGGATGAATAATTCTCAATGATAAGTTATCATCTAGTGTACTCCATGCGTATGTAGCATCTATTAAATTTAATAGTATCTATTTTTACCTTATACTCCCATCGACTGCTTAGATCTTCTGGCGGAGAGGCCCTGGAAAGGATAATCTAGTAGCGGTTCGGAATAGGCCTGCATGATCCCGGCATTCATGGTCGCCGGCACCCATAGCGGTGTAGGAAAGACGATCATAACCCTCGGCCTCATGGCAGCCTTGCGAGCCCGCGGCCTCGATGTCCAGCCCTTCAAGGTCGGGCCCGACTTCATCGATCCCACACACCACTCGATCATCTGCGAGAGGACCTCGCGGAACCTGGACACCTTCATGATGGGGGAAGATGGCGTTCGGAGGTCGTTTTCCAGCGCAATCAAGGGCGCTGACGTATGCGTCGCAGAGGGAGTGATGGGCCTTTTCGACGGCATGGACGGCGGCGACCTGGCAAGCTCAGCCCATGTGGCAAAGGCGCTCGGGCTCGATGTGATATTGGTCGTCAACGTTCACGGCATGTCCAGGAGCGCAGGGGCAGTTGTCCAGGGCTTTGCAGGCTTCGATCCCGCGCTCCGCTTAGCTGGCGTGATCCTCAACCAGGTTGGAAGCCCGCGCCATCTGGAGATGCTCCGCCAGGCGATAGACCACCCGATTCTCGGAGCGATTCCCCGCCGAAAGGAGATGAGCCTCTCTAGCAGGCATCTGGGGCTCGAGATGGGATATGAGAGCAATCATGATATCGCGGCGCTCGCCTCCCTACTGGAGGAGCACGCCGACATCGACCGCATCCTGGAGATGAAGGCCCCCTTGCCCAGACCTACGGCAGAAGCGGGCGCAGCTGCAAAGGCTGGCGCTCGCACGCAGGCGAAAATCGCCGTTGCAAAGGACGAGGCCTTCTGCTTCTACTACCAGGATAACCTCGACATTCTCTCTAGATGCGGGGCAGAGATCGTCCCATTCAGCCCGCTGAGGGATGAACTCCCAAACGTCGACGGACTCTACCTCGGCGGCGGATACCCGGAGCTCTATGCCCGGGAGCTATCAATCGCCCCTGCCCGCCACCAGGTCAGGAGAGCTGCGGAGGATGGCATGCCCATCTATGGCGAGTGCGGCGGGATGATCTACCTAGGCGAAGAGCTGGTCCTTGAGAATGGAAGCTTCCCGATGGCAGGAGCCCTCCCCCTCCAGGTGACAATGACAAAAAAGCTCCAGGCCCTGGGCTACGTCGAGGCCGAGGTTGCCGGCGAGAATCCACTGGCTAGAAAAGGATCCACCCTTCGGGGACACGAGTTCCATTACTCGTTGGCTGAAGCTGGCAGGGACGCCCGCTATGCCTACTCTCTCAGGCGTGGAAAGGGGATTGCAGACGCCAAAGACGGCCTCGTCGAGCACGAGACCCTTGGAAGCTACCTGCACGCCCACTTCAGCTCATTCTCCCCAAGGCACTTCGTCGAGAGGGCCATCGACTACTCTAGGAGGTGATCCCAAGTGGCGGACCTACAGCTAGACGGCCCTCTTGCGCTTGCGTTAGCTGCAGCATTGATCCTGGGCGCGGCCATTGGGTCGATCTTCTGCTACCTGATGGTGAAGGACAGGATGCGGCGCGAGTACAAGCTCCTCCTCAGGGAGTGGAGGATGCAAGAGGAGAAGAGGATCAGGTCGCAGGCATTGAATCGAAGCCGGGCTGTTCTCAAGGGCAAGATCGGCGAGCAGATGGCCCCCCTGCTGCCCGAGTTCAGGTACAATCCGGCCGATGCCAGGTTCATTGGAAGCCCTGTGGACTACGTGATCTTCGACGGTTACTCCGAGGCGCTCCAGGGGCAAGGAAGGATCGAGAGGATCGTGCTTCTCGACGTCAAGACGGGCCGCGCAAAGCTCAGCCCCATCGAGAAGAAGGTGGAAGAGGCCGTGACCTCGGGCCGCGTGGAGTGGGAGACGCTGGAGCTTGGGTAGAGGGGATAATGCCTCGTTCAATGGGAGTGAAATACGAATAAGATCCAATAGCGCTGCTGGTTTCTTTGGAGCCCTCACGAGAGATGAACAATCAAGATTGGCAGTCGGAGTGGGAGTCCTTATCCCTTGAGATAGAACTGGCCTGGAAGAGCGATAAGAGCGGGCTGGAGATCCTCTCCGAGATGAGGCGATGAACCTCACAATCGATACCTGCGTATTCGTATCAGCTGCAAGGCCATCTGTTGAGTCATATGCCATGAGCAATAGATTTCTACAGCGGGCGAGGGGAGTGAGATCTATCAGACTTATTTTATCACAGATCCTAAATGCGGCCGATGCTCAGCTTCTTCATCGCCTTCTTGATCTCAGCGATCTCTCCATCGATATGCGTTAAACCCCATGTCCAGGTATTCACGCAGGTCAGATCTCATCGAGCGTCTGCTCCTGCATATCGAGAATAGTCTTTCTTTCTGAGAGGCTCTCCTTGTTAACCTCCAGGAATCGTTCGTTCACATCTACCCACATACGTAGCAGTTCCACTATCACATCAAGCCCTTCCTCCAGCTCCTCCTGCCAGCTTCCTCTCATGATCTTGAAGTATGGAAACTCGCCTGTGGCAGCAGCCCAGCTGACCTCCAGCTCCCGGACCTGAATAGGCCTCTTCTGAATTCTAAGAGACCTTACAAACTCCTTCAGGGCGTCTTCCTGCCCCTCAGCTACGATCCTTACATCAAAGGGCCCCTGGTTCTGGACCATGCCGGAGATGCCAAGGTTCCTGGCGATCCTCTGGACTACATCGCGAATTCCTACCCTCTGGACATCTCCTCTGGCAAGGATATCCACTCGCTGCATGTGGTTGATGGTTCGTTAACATGCTATAAATAGGCTACAGGCTCCGATCGTCTTCGGGGGGGGATCTGCAGCTTTCGCCCCGCGGCCAGGCCGCCCGGCAGCGCGATGTCACGGAGGCAGGGGGCCGCGGCCGGGCTTCGCAGGTCACGG
>CAZWDT010000001.1:0-124672 GCA_964632755.1 uncultured Methanotrichaceae archaeon | reverse complement strand
GGGTGGCCTCGGTCTTGTCGGCCACAGAGAGGCGGCGCTCGATCTCGGATACGATTTCCTTTTGTTCTTCTTTTGGCGGCAGAGGAACTACTGTAGTCTTGATTATTCCCAAGTTTAAATTTGGCTGAACTCCACCCGACGAGAGTCGCCGAATATCTTCATAATTCTTCTGGAAAAATAGCTTTATATAAGGTCTTATTAGCGAAGCCGCTCCATCGAACATCAAAGCAGCACAGGCTTGGTTTGTGGCAGCCTCAACTAACAATTCAGATACTTTACCTCTTGTCTTTCCTTCTCCATACAGGGCCACGAGCAACGTGTGAATCGGAAAAATTTTAGCATTAGTCTCATGAATAGCAATCTCCGCAATCATTTCGCTCGCTTTAGTGACAAAAATATTATTTAGCGCGCCGCTTGTGATCCATGGAACAGTCCCATCTTCGTAATATTTCGAGTTCTTCCTTAATGGTGTTGCACCTGTGGCTACGTCAGCTACTTGTTCAACCGTCGCCCACGTCCACCCCTTCGGCAGCTCCGGCAACCCCGAAGCGTCCAGCGGGCGCAGCTTCTTGCCTCGCCCCCTCCCGCTCTTTTCGCGCTCCCGTTCGATGCGCTCCAGCAGAACCGAGGACGGTTCCACGTCCGGATGACCCCGCCGCCATTCCTCCGTGAGCCTGCCCTCGACCGCGGCCTTGAGCACCGACTGGCGATAGCGCTTGAGCTGGGCCCGGGCCTTCTCCAGCGCCGATACTCCGGCGTCGAGGCGGGCGAAGAGCTCCTCGATCTTGGCCACGATGCGGCGCTGTTCGGGGAGTGGGGGGAGGGGAAATGGGATCATAGCCGCTCTTTTTGCAGATAATTCAAGAAACGTAGTTCCACTAGCATAACTTTCCGCAAGGTCTTTATTACCCTTTAAACAATAATATACATATTCGTTGAAAATTCCGGTTGGAATTATGAAGTTCTTACATCCCTGATTGGTACAAAGATCATTCAGAGCGATAGCAACATAACCTATTGGGGCACGTGAAGAGAAAACAACAGTCCCCTTTGGAAGCAGTTTAGCTGAAGATGATTCTAAACCTTCTCTAGTTATATCCCGAGATCCTCTTGAGATATACTTTTCTTCGAATCCCGAGAGATCAGCTGGAGTTATCCACGGGATTGAGCCTCCAAAATTAGTCGGATTTTTCGTGGATGGAGTACCGCCTGACTCCACAACAAATGCGCCTCCAATCGTCGTCCACGCCCACCCCTCCGGCAGCGCGTAGGGTCCCTCAGCGTCCGTCATACCGCAAGCGCTCCGTTCAGCTCGTCCATGATCTCGTTGAGATCGTCCCCGAAGACCTGCCGGGCCCGAAGGAGCCCGCCCCTCTCCTGAAACGGCGTGTAGTCGAAGTCGTCCTCCTCGATCCCGAGGCTGGTTGAGATGTGGCTCTTGATCATCTCCAGCCAGTCCCTCTGCTCGGGGGTGAAGTCCCGGCCCTGGAGGTCGAGCCATCGCTGGAACCTCTCGTTCACGGTCTCGGTGAAGGGCTCGAGGACCTCGCTCTCGCCGGTGGCAAACCTCAGGAGGGATATGATATCGGCTAAGAGCTTCTTTGCCCCCGCCCCCCTGACCTTCGACCTCTCCAGCTGCTCGTAAGCCTGCCAGAGCCTGGAGGGCGTGAAGTTCATGGGCGGCTTCTCTATCGCCTCGGCAAGCTCCTTGATCTGCCTGAGGGTGAGGTGCCGCTCGCCATACGGCTTGCTGTAGAATATCTGAAGGGCGGTGATCTCGTCCTTGTTCTCCTCGATGAACTGGCGAAAGCCCTCGACCTGGGCCCGTGCCTTCTCCTGGGCGTCTTCATCGTGACCGGCCGAGAGGACCTCGTCGATGTTTGCCTCGTCGATGATCTGCTCGTGCTTGGCCTTGATCTCCTTGAGGGTCCATCTCAGCTTGGGGTCGTCGAAGAGGTCACAGGCCCGCTCGACGAGCTTCCCCGTCGCCTCCTCTACCTGGGCAGGCGTCGGGCTCTCGGTTTTGAAGATCAACTGGGCCTTCGCCTGCTGGGCATCGGGGTCCACGGCGTCCAGGAGCCGGTTTGCCATCTCCTTAACTGTGTGGCCCTTTGAGACCTCCTCGATCCTTGTCCTGTCCTTCTCGTCCAACAACCTGTCGAGCCGGGCAAGCCTGCTCGCAAGCGTTGCCAAGGTGTCCTCGTCCCTGATCCCGTGGACGACGTCCTCCATGAGCTTCTCGAAGGAGATCCCCCTCTTTCGCTCAAGCGTCCCTCCCTCGCCCTTCTCGCTCTCACAAACGCCTACGGCGTCCACTATCACGAAATGGGTCTTGTGGGTCTCGTCTGGGGTTACGGCCTTGAACTCCGTCGGCGATATCGTCCTCGTGCCCCTGCCCTTCATCTGCTCGAAGTAGCCCCTTGACTTGACGTCCCTCATGAAGATGAGGCACTCGAGCGGCTTGATGTCCGACCCTGTCGAGATCATGTCCACCGTGACCGCTATCCTCGGGTAGTATGAGTTGCGGAACTTGGCGATCAGGTCTTCCGTCTTCTCGCCTGTTGTCCTGTAGGTTATCTTCTTGCAGAACTCGTTTCCCCGCTCGAACTCCTCGCGGGCGATGTTCACTATATCCTCGGCGTGAGAGTCGTTCTTGGCGAATATCAGCGTCTTTGGAACCTCTTTTCTTCCTGGGAATATCTCGGTGAAGAGCTTCTCCCGAAACGTCCTGATTATCGTCCTGATCTGGTCGGGCGCGACCACGTCGCGGTCGAGCTTCTTTCCATCGTACTCGAACTCCTCGTCGACCAGCTCCCACCGCTGCTCGCGGGTGAGCTTGTCCCTTTTTCCTACCTGGTGGCCGGCCTCGACCCTGCCGCCCTCCTCTGTGATCCTCGTCCTTATCCTGTAGACCTCGTAGCCGACGTTGACGCCGTCGACCACCGCCCTCTCGTGATCGTACTCGGAGACGAGGTTCCTGTGAAAGAACCCGAGCGCCTGCTTCGATGGGGTGGCGGTCATCCCAACTATGTAGGCGTCGAAGTAATCGAGGACCTGTCTCCATAGGTTGTAGATCGACCTGTGGCACTCGTCTACAACGATGAAGTCGAAGTACTCGATGGGGATCTCGGGGTTGTAGACGACATCAACAGGCCTCTCTGGCCTGTACGGGGCATCGAAAGAGGATACCTCCTCCTGCTCAGGGTCAAACTCCGTCTCGCCCCTGAGAATCGAGTAGAGCCGCTGAATTGTGGTGATGCAGACTTTGGAGACGGGGTCCAGGGCGTGGGATCTGAGGAGCTGGACGTTGTAGAGCTCGGTGAACTTCCGGCCGTCGTCAGGGGTTGCGTAAGACTGGAACTCCTTTAGGGCCTGCTCGCCCAAAGTCCTCCTGTCGACGAGAAAGAGGACCCTCTTCGCGCCGGCGAACTTGATCAGCCTGTAGATGGAGGTCACGGCGGCGAAGGTTTTCCCGCTTCCAGTGGCCATCTGGATGAGGGCTCGGGGCCGATCGCCGGCGAAAGAGGCCTCCAGGCCCTGGATCGCCTCGAACTGGCAGTCCCTGAGGTTGCCCTGAGATAAAGGCGGCATATTTCCTAGCCTCGTCCTGAGGGTCTCATCCCAGGAGGCTCGCTCGCCCAGGGTCTCGGGTCGGTGGAACGAGAAGAGCCTCCTCGACCGGGGGTGGGGGTCCCTCACGTCCCTGAAGTAGGTCTCGGTCCCCGTGCTCTCGTATGCGAAGGGGGCGGATCGGCCCTGAAGGAGGCGATCCGGTATCCCATCGAGATACTTCTGGGACTGCTCCGAGACGCCGCTAAGCGTCGTTCCCTCGGGTTTGGACTCGATGACGCCAACAACCCTTCGGTCCACGAAAAGAAGGTAATCGGCGCTTCCGGTCTCGAGAGGGTATTCGCGTACAGCTATCCCTCTGGAGGCTCCAGGGTTGAAGTCTTCTCGGTACTGGACGGCCCAGCCTGCATCTTCGAGAAGCCCGTCTATCTTTCGTCTCGCTTTCTCCTCTGGTTTCCCTCCAGCTTCCACCGAGGCCGTCTCGACCACCCTTTCCCAAGCGCCTGTGGAGATGGTCAAGGCTTCTCATATATGCCAATTGCGAAGAATCAAATGCGATGATTAGGCTCCAGTTCAGGGCTCATGATATTGGCCATATGAGCGGCCCGGCAATGCCTCCTATTGGATCTGGCCAAGGGCTGTAACGTGCTCTGCGTATATTGCATCTCCCTTGCTCGCGCCCTGCCTACTATATGCTGCCCTTCAGCCTCGGATAATGCGAGGGTGGTACAGGGCCGCTTGGTTATAATCTATTCCACTAAAAATAGCATTATTTCATCTTCTTATCCATCAAATGTATGAACAATCCGGGACTTGGAACGTAGAGTAACGCATGGTAGAAATATAATGAGGCCTCTTTACATCAATAACGAGGCATATCCATGGCAGTCTCCCTCGATCCCCAGCTCCGTCTGGAGCACCTGAAGAACTACGTATTGAACATCCATCAGGCCCTCCCCTTCCTGGAGGCACGAGTGCAACTTCTCCGTTGCCGCCTTGTCGCCTACCGCCTGGCTGCAATGGTGCCGGAGGGTTGGAGCAGGGAGGACGTCGATGGCATATTCGCCCAGGCCTACGAGAACCTCCAGGAGGTCGAGAGCATCGTCGACCCCTATCTGGATCCTTGCTCCTCCCAGTACGACCTGCTCGAATGGCTGCGCTCCCTTGCCTATCGGGGGGTCGATCCCATTCAATTGGCCTTCATCAGGGCCGAGTTCAGGAAGGCAATCGTCCCAACCCTCTTTCTGCTGACGGCTCTATGCCCATCTAGGAACAAATACTCGTGGGAGGAGGTTCAGCGCCAACTCCTGGAGATCATGGGCCTCTTAAGCGTGGAAATATCTTGGAGCGAGTGCCAGGCATATCTGGACAGCTATCTGGATCATGTATCCGACCTCCTCGAGATCGAGAGATCACCGTGATCCCAATCGATGGAAAAATGTGTTCAGCAGGCCCAAACGGTGTGTGAGGGCCGAGAGTTGTGAGTTCGCTGGGCCTGCCGCCTCCGTCCGCTTGCCTGGCCTTGGGGCCAGGTATGATCCAATAGTTACATCTCATTATTAATAAGTTTTTCTATAAGGCGCGATA
This sequence comes from uncultured Methanotrichaceae archaeon, assembly GCA_964632755.1. GTDB lineage: Archaea > Halobacteriota > Methanosarcinia > Methanotrichales > Methanotrichaceae > JAFGMR01. The sequence goes on along the minus strand of CAZWDT010000001.1, from coordinate 119,515 downwards.
ATTCAAGGGATAACTATAACCTCTGATATTCTTGCTGCCATATACGAAACGACATCCTCATCCCGAATGACATCCTAAACCAGCCCTTATGATCGCCTGGCGTCCTCGGTGCATATGGGATATATTTTCATCATAATACTTAGTCTGTCTCCATAAATGCAACGCCTTCATTCCCTCTTGCGGCGGCGATACTTGTCCCTGGGGTTCTTGCTGGCTTTCAAGGACCGATTGACGCTCATTGCCGCGGCAAGCTCCAGCCGCTGCTCGGTCTCCTTCCTATTTTTTGCGGCCGACTTGACGATGAGGTAGTTTGCCAGGAAGAAGATGGGAAGCATGAGGATGCAGATGACGACGATCTGCCAGATCTCCATGTGCTCTATCGCGATCTCTTAGTATAAACATCTCACCGATCAGGCGACCTTATCGAAGCGGTCGAGCAGCCTCTGGTAGAACTCCTGCTCTCGCCCCTTGGTCGATCGGACCAGCCGTGCCAGTATGAGCTCTGGAGTGGACCTCGCGAGGTGGTCGTATCGGGGGCTCCGCGCAACGATCAGGTTGTTATCCTTATCAAGCCCCTCGGCCTCGATCCCGTCCACCCTGACCGGGGTCTCCGCAAACCTGGTCACCTCCTCTGCGAGGTGGCTTACGAAGACCGCAACTGAGTCATGGCGCTGGAGCTCATCGAGCAAGGAGCCGATTATCCGACCTGATGCCCCCGGCTCGGTGATCGCCTCGAGCTCATCTGCCAAGACGAGCTTTCTCGAATCGTTTCCCACAACCGAGAACTTGCGCATTGCGGTCTCGAAGGCCCCGGCGCTCAGGGTGCCTCTGCTCTTGCTGAAGTAATAAAGCTCTTGGAATATGGAGAGGCGGCACTTGGAAGCGGGCACAGCAAGCCCCATCTGGGCGAGTATGGCGATCTGTGCGATGAGGTCTAGGAGGGTCGTCTTTCCGCCGGAGTTCACGCCGGAGAGGATGACCACCCTCTCCTCGTGCTCCACGAGCCCCGTCTTCCCGAGCGAGTAGCTGACCGGCTCCGCCGCCTCGAGGCTGACGTTTCGCCCATCCAGAAAGCCGATGGAGGTCTCGCTCACGATCTCGGGAAGCGTCATCCCGTTCGATATCGCATAGCTGCCTATGGCATGGAGGAAGTCGAACTCCATGATCTCGTGTACCATCCTTTCCGCCTCCTCCTTGCGGTCATGGAGGGCGCGAGCCAGCTTTCGGCTCTCGACAAGGGAACTCGATTCGATCTCGCGGCGCAGACGGTGCTCCATCTGGTGGAGTGCCCGGCGGTCGATCTCCAGAGGAAATCCCACCTCGGACGCGAAGACCCAATCTAGCTCCACCCTCTCCGGTCCCAAAAGGTCCAGCCTGGATGCTGTCCGGTCGCGTGCCTCAGCGAGGACCTCCTGGAACATCCCCCTCATCTGCACCTGGAATAGCTCTCGAACCCCTTCGCCTCTGCCGAGGACCTGGAGGAGGTCCATGCCTGCGAGAGTGACGGTGCTCGCTTCGATCCGTTCCTTAAGCTCGGAGTTGGCCCATATCACCGCATCGTCGACCTCTTTATGCAGGTTCTCCAAGAGGGCCTCAAGCCTCCTCGTTTCGGTTTTGTTCCCTTGCCCCAACCTGGAGAGAAGCCCCTCCAGGGAGGCGAACTCGGCAAAGCCGGGGATCATCGCTTCTTCGAGGAGCTTGCTCGCCCTAGCTGCGGCCTTAAGCGATTCGATGTTCTCCTGGAAGAAAGAGAGCACTGCTTCAGGAACCAGGTACCAGTCGTCGAGGCTTTCAGCCTCCTCGACGTCGCCGGCGGGGATCTCGCCGCCTGCAAGGCAGACATGGCCGTAGCCACTTCTTATATCGAAGAGCTCACGGGGGGACTCGACAAGGTGGATGTCTATCAAGCGATCGAGACCTCTGGACTTCAGCTCCTGGAAGGCATGAAGCGATCCTGCAACGATCGCGCGCCCCTTCGCCCTTCCGGGGGCCTTCTCCCTTAGCGGCCTGATCTTTCGAAGGAGGCCAATGACATCAGATCCTTCGAGCCGAGCGGCCCAGTCCATCGCAAGGGCCGCCATCCTCCTGTTGGAATCGATGAGCTCGATAGAGTCAGAGGGAAATATGGTGCCCATCTTGAGCCTTGCGTACTCGGTATGAGCATGGGAGGCGATCTTCCCCACAAGCGCCCGATATATCCTCTCCGCCTCCTCCGTTGCGAGGATGCGGCCCGTCCTTGCCCCATATCTCTCTGCCGTCGCTGCCTGGAGGAGCGACAAGGCCTGGCGTTCGCTCAACACCTTGAGGAGGCCTGCGATGTCCCCTTCCATCACCGCATCGAGTGCCTTCTCCTCGCTTCCGTAGTGATCCACCAGGCGCTCCTTCAGACGGGGTCCCACGCCTGGAATATCGACGAGCTTCATCCCAGGAAGGGATCAGAACTGGAGGAATATATCTCTTGCTTAATCCCTTCATTTCGCCCCCCTCATTTCGCCCGAGGAAAGGTTGATATCCGCCGCTTGGAGTTTTCCATGCGTGTTGCTTCATAGGATTATGGGGATAGGCCAGGATGAGGAGGTCTTCCTGGCAGAGGAGAGTATGGAGGAGCTGCTCGCCCTGGACCTCACCGAAGGATTGCTGGAGTCAGGCCTCGAATCCGATAGGGTGATGGATCTCTCCGGGGACTCGCTCCTGGGAAAGGCCTTCCACTTGATGGAGCCCGCCGACCTCTGGATCATACTCACCGACCGATACTCCAAGAGGAAGATGCTGGATGCGATGCCCCAGGGCGATGGGACAGTCCATCTGACTGAGGAGATTTTCTTCCAGGCCATAGTCGAGTACTACTCAACCTCGCTTGCCGGAGAGCTCTTCTGCGAGAGATGCTCTGTGAAGGAATCGCCCTTCTTCATCCAGGAGAGGATCGATAGGCTCTCCGAGTTCCTGGAGCCTCTCCTCCCACGGACGGGCGAGGTCATGGAGGTCTGCGCTGGAAGCGGAATGGCCACTCAGTCCCTTGCAAGGCTCGGCCTCTCTCCCTGGGTCGTCGACTCGGACCGTTGCGAACTCTGCCAGGGGCTCAAGGCCGGGCTCCTCGATCCATCGAGGAGCATCCTCCTCGATGGAAGGCTGCTTGGCCACTTCTTCGAGCCGCGGTCGATCGATACAGTAGTGGGCTTCATGGTGGGGCTGATAGATGATTCCAACTGGGACGTCTGGAGGGAGATCTTGCTCGCCTCCTCGACGCTCGCAAGGGAGATGGTCCTCTACACCGTATACAGCAAGGTCGAGGCAGATCGGATCGCGAAGGCTCTCGGGGATTGGGGATGGGATGGGGAGCTAATCGATAACCGACAGAGCATCTCCATCTACGATCAATGGGCCTACCTAGGGCGCAGATAGAGCCGATATGGTATAGGGGTATGGTGGATATGGAAAGCTTAATACCTCTATAGGATAACACGTGATTGGGTGATGCTTGTGCCTCAGTTCAAGAAGCGAAATATCGAGAGGAAAGGCGATAAGAAGCTTGAAAATCTTGAGAAGAAGCTCATAAAGAACAACTTGGAGGATTTAAAGGGCACAGGCGGTGAGAGCGAGGATTGATCTCCGTAACCCTTAAGATCTCCTCTGGAGGACCCGACGAGGTGAGGACGATGGAGGTCGAGCCTGGCATGACATACTACGACCTCCTCCATCTCGCGGGCATAAACCCAGAGACCGTGGTGCTGCTGTCCAATGGGGTGCCCATTCCGGGCGATGATCTAGTAGTGCCAGGCGATATCTCCGTATGGCGCGTGGTCTCCGCGGGATGAGGCGTCGACGGATCCCATCTATTTTTTCATCGAGGCCTGTCGAGTTCGATCTTTCTATACCCTTCTTCGAGAGCCTCTACTTTTCCCATGGCGACCAGGTCGGCGAGGGCATCATCGAGGGCCTCCTCGTCCGGCTCCAGATGGAAGCGGCGCATAAGCGCCTCCTCAATCGATGAGCGGGGCAGCGGACCTCCGCCAATCGTTTCCTCGACGAAGCCCACAAGGTCCTCGTGAGCCGCCCATGGGTAGATGATCCATCTCCACTTGCGAATGATCTCCGCACAGTAGTCCGGCTCCAGATGGCTGGTCGTCTTGTGCTGGAGAACCGCAGTCCTCATCTCGATGGGAAAGAGCCCTCCAATGTACTCGAGGGCGGCCTGCAGCGTCTCGCCGGTATCGGTCACGTCGTCGACGATCAAGAGCTTCTCGCCACGCACATCGATCGATAGGGGAAAGCGAACGATCGTCTCATCGTGCATCTTGGCGGCGATGCCCCAGTGCTCGATCTTGATGCTTGTTAGGCGTCCCTGCAACATATAGTCGCAGACCACGCGGGCAGGAACGTATCCACCCCGGCCGATGGCGATCACAAGGTCTGGAAGATAGCCTGAGGCCTTTATCCTCTCGGCCAGGATCCTTGCGAGGCGGCTTGCCTCCTCCCAGCTCACGAGCTGGCACCCGAAGGATTCGTCATCATTCATCGCAGTCGATCTTCCTTCAATCGACTTCAATCTTGCGGGGAAGGGCGCCATCCAAATTCGGAGAAGAGAAGGTAAATATATCAGGTCTTCTTTGGCCACGGCCATGGATGTGTTGCTCGATCCCTGGGGCGCAGTGCAGGTTGACGATTATTCCAAGCTATTTCAGGAGTTTGGGATTTCCAGCTTCGACGAGATCCTGCCTAGAATGGATAGGCCCCATGCCTACATGAAGAGGAAGATCATATTCGGCCATCGCGACTACTGGCCGATCTTCAGGGCCATGAAGGAAGGAACTCCCTTCGCGGTGATGAGCGGCTTCATGCCGAGCGGCAGGGCTCATCTGGGCCACATGATGGTGATGAACGAGATCATATGGCATCAGCGGCAGGGCGGCGACGCATATGTTGCCATTGCTGACATGGAGGCACACTCGGTGAGGGGGGTATCCTGGCAGAGGTGCCGGGAGCTTGGGATTCAGGAATATATCCTAAGCCTGATCGCCCTTGGATTTCAGCCGAGCGGGCGCATCTACTTCCAGTCGCAGAACTTCAGGATGAGGGATCTGGCTTTCGAGCTCGCATGTCAAGCGAACTTCTCCGAGATGAGCGCGATCTACGGCTTCTCTGGCGAGACTAACATCGCACACATGGTGAGCGTGGCAGTCCAGAGCGCCGACATACTTCACCCGCAGCTCGAGGAGAACGGCGGCCCAAAGCCGGTCGTAATCCCGGTCGGATCCGATCAGGACGCCCATATTCGTCTCACGAGGGACCTCGCATACCGCATGAGGCGGTTCCTTGTCGAGGAGAGGGACGGCTATGTGAGCGTCAGGGGAAAGGCCGCATCGTCCGAGCTGATGGAAGCCGCGGCAGAGGCTCTGAAGGAGGCAGGCATTGGGCGCATGAAGCGTTACTCAGAGCACATCGACCTCTACGGCGGCGTAAATCTGGAGGTGGTCGAGGAGCTCATCAGACGGGTGGAGGTCGAGGGGGGTGAGTTCGGCTTCCTGCCCCCGGCATCCCTCTATCATCGTTTCATGACGGGCCTCTCCGGCGGCAAGATGTCCTCCAGCAAGCCGGAGAGCTACATAGCACTCTCCGAGGATCCCGGCGATGCCGCCCGAAAGGTGATGCGGGCGATCACCGGCGGCAAGCAGAGCCTTGCCGAGCAGAAGAGGGACGGGGGAGAGCCTGAGAAGTGCTCGGTCTACGAGCTACTGCTCTTCCATCTGTCCGACGACGAGGGGGAGCTCGAGGAGATCTACAAGGAGTGCCGGTCCGGAGAGCGCACATGCGGCACCTGCAAGGCCGAGGCTGCAGAAAAGGTTCGCATCTTCCTCGAAGAACACCAGCGCGCGCGGGAGGAGGCAAGGAAGCGGCTCTCCGATTACGGGATAAAGCCCTGATCCTTCGGGCTAGGGGCCATCTCATACGACAGATGATACCATCGCGGGCCGATCAGGGCCGGGATGGGCATCTCTATATAGTTTGATCTCACCATATGTCAATGATCGGTAGTGTGGGTGGGCATTACGGTGAGATTCAAGGCTATTTTGTTGGTCGTCCTCATCTTGGCGATATATCTGGTACCCCATGCACAGGGGAGCATAGACATAGAGAACGTCGCTTTCACAGAAACTGGCCCGGAGAGGGGACTCCTTATAACCCATGTTCTCCAGATTCCCGGCTAAACTACCTATCATGCGCGCCCAAATGACCACCAAGTCTCCTGCTGCTACTGTTTTCTCCTATAAAAATGAGTGATGTATAATATATACAGAGAACAGACCTTTCGATCGAAAGTGATTTATGCATGCTGATCTATGTATTTACAATCACACACATGGAACGTTCATGCTCCTGCAGGGCTCAGGCACAAAGGATGATAACCGATATCATGCGGAGCTTTTTCATGCGAGTAGCTACCTGAAATCAATGGGTGTTGGAGTGGTGTAGAACAGACTCAAAAAACCTGGTGCTTTACTGCTATCGGTTTCAATTGGGATCTGACGAAGATGGGTTATAACCCTGAGGAACCTGGGCGACGAGAACGTGACCGTGGATAGGGTATATATAAATATGGATTATATAAACCAGTCGTTCGTGATCCCGGTTTCGAGAGCTATTAAGCCGAGAAACGCAAGCGATCTAGATATAGCCTTCAAGTGGGAGGCCGATCGAGGATACAAGATCGCCCTTGCCACGACCGATGGAGGCTCTGCAAACATATCTGCGAGATCGCCATCCATGGAAGGCACGATCTCCGACAACGTGGCGTTTTGGGCGATCCTGCTCATCCTTCTCGTCTTTGGGGGGATGATAATGCTCGGCTTCATCGCAGATCGATCATTGGACGGCGGGGAGCTCAGGAGGGCGGCGGCTGGAACTCTGATCTTCGTCCTCTGCATCGTTGTGATACTCTCCCTCAGATACAACATCTTGCAAAACCAGATCGTCTCGTCCTTCCTGCAGGTGGTTGGTATGGTGGCGGCCTTCTACTACGGGTCAAAGATCGCATCTGATGCATCCGAAGTGGGCGAGGTAGAGGGGGGGAAAGGGGCAGCTCCGAAGGCCATATCGCTCAAGGCCCTCAGCTGGTCCAGTACTGAAGTCCTTCTCCAGGCCTATAACAACACCGACCATCCGGTAAGGATCGTGGCGGCCCAGGTGAACGATGAGGAGAAGAAGATCGAAGGCGAGGCAGTCAATATAGCCTCGAAGGGGGCGGCCGAGATACACGTCAAAATGGCCGAGATCGAGCCGAATAGGCCCTACCGTTTCTCCCTGAAGTCCGAGGAGGGGATCTGGTCGGATGAGCTGAGGCACACCTCCCCCCTGCGGATCTCATGAAAGCTTTCGGAAGGAGGTTGCGAGCGGTCATCCGTCACCCCTCCTTCCTCTTCTCCACCACCTTTATGCCAAGTATCTCGGTCTCTGGGTAGTTTCCAGTCTCGTCTTTCTCAAGCGACTTGACCATATCCCAGACGGTCAGAAGAGCTGCAGCCACCCCGGTTAGGGCCTCCATCTCGACTCCCGTTCGCCCCAGGGATGTTACCTTGACCGTCGCCCTGACCAGCTCTCGCTCGATCTCGATCGTCACGTCCACGCCGGTTATGGGGATGTTGTGGCACATGGGAATGATTCGAGGCGTATCCTTTACGGCGAGGAGGGCTGCCACCTTGGCAGTAGCAAGGACGTCTCCCTTTTCGATTCGCATCTCTTGAATGGCTTCTGTGGTCGAGGGCAACAGCTTGATCTCCCCTGTCGCTTGAGCCATCCTTTTAACGGGAGGCTTCTCGGTTATATCCACCATCCCCCGCTCATCCTTTACCATCGGCAATTCGCTCATCTCAGGACCTCATCGCGATTGGGATCTTCTCCAGGAGGTCGGTTGCAACCATGCCGTAATCCTTCTCGGCGTAGACCAGGTCTCCTGCGCGGCCGTTCACGAAGGCTGCGGCAACCGCCGCCCGAAGGGGGGGTGCTCGCGCATAGAAGGCCGCGGAGATTCCTGCGAGGACGTCGCCTGTACCACCCACGGTCATGCCGGCGTTTCCGGTAGCGTTTCCCCTGACGACGGTGCCGTCTGAGATCAGGTCCAGGCGGCCCTTTAAGAGGACGACGACGTCTCCCTCGGCGGCGAATCGCCTTACCGTCTCCCTTCGGAGGCCGCCGTCCTCTGGAAGGTCCAGGCCGCTTATGCGGCGAAACTCCCCGGCGTGGGGCGTGACGATGCCTCGAAGCGGAAGATCCGGCAAGAGGGCGTCTGCATCGATCACCGCCCTCTTGCAGAGGGGGATGATCTTTTCAAGTGCCTCCTTCGTCTCTGGGGCGCGCCCAAGGCCCATTCCCATCACTACCACGTCGTGCGCAGAGATGAGATCCTTGAGCAGGTCGAGGTCTTCGTGGCAGAGGCGATCTCCTGAAAGGGCTCTGACGATCAGGTTTGGCGAGAATCCAGCTATCGTCCCTGAGACGCTTCTTGGAGCTGCCACGGTCACAATGTCTGTGCCGGACCTAAGAGCTGCAAGTGCCGTAAGGGCAGGAGCCCCGCTGTAGGCCCCACCTCCGATAACCAGGATTCGGCCGCTCTCTCCTTTGTGGCTGTCTTTTCCACGCGATCCAATCAACGCCAGGTCTCCGGGACCTGCCAGAAACTCTGCCTGAGGGGGTATGCCTATGGGATGCGCCCTGATCTCTCCAGTCATGCCGGACTTAGGCAGGTGGAATGTGACGGTTAGGTCGGGTCGCACCACCCTGTCCGTCCCCATGCCGCTTGGGACGTCTACTGATATGACAGGCCTTCCGCAGCCGTTGATGGCCTCGATCGCTGCCCCTTCCAGGCCTCGAACCGATCCCCGGACTCCCGTTCCAAGAATGGCGTCGACAACGATATCGTTTTTCGAGAGGGCCTTTAGCTCCTCGGGGTCCCTGACCTCTCTAATATCGAATCCCAGACGGTCTAGTATCTGCCAGTTTCTCCTGGCCTCATCGGTTGAGATATCCCTGGATCGCCCCAGCAGAAATACTACGACGTCGAGGCTTCCGAGGTGGCGGGCGGCGACCAGCGCATCGCCGCCATTGTTTCCCCGGCCGGCAACGATTGCGATCTTCTTTGCGCCCTTCTGGAATGCGAGTATCTCGCGGGCAAGGGCAGCTCCTGCGTTCTCCATGAGCTGAAGCGGCAGGAGGCCTACTCCGGCGCAGTTGGCATCTATGGCGCTCATCTCTTCGGGGGAGATTGAAATCATGATGTAGGCTTGTGCCCTTTGAGGAATAAAGCTTCCTTCGAAGATAGCGCCGATGCAAGCCTTAATAACCAACCATGGGGCTTATATCATAGATTGAGGCCTGGTAGGGCCGAGGAGCGAGATCTGATGAGCGTAGGTCGCCACTTGTTGGGCGGGATTGCCGTCCTGTTGATAATGATCATTGCCTTATTCCCTCTCGCGGCAATGGCGTTGGAATCATCGAGCAGCTCCAAGATGGTCGTCTTCATGGAGCCGAATCCGCAGAGTGGACATCTTGGCGATGTCATAAATATAACATATAACGTCTCAAATCTTGGCAGTATGAACGTTACAAACGTCACCCTATACGATATACTGACGATGGATGCGTTTGCAGCTGGAATAGACCTCTTCACTGGAGATAATATCACTCTATATCGCGACTATACTCTGAGCCCCCGGGACTATGACCCCGCCTGGAACCCGCACCTTCCTAGCCTCGCGCTGGGGGTCGAGGTCAGGGGGGAGGCTGGCGGATTCCCTGTCATATCGACGTGCGTGTCTCCAATCAGGCTGATCTCCGATTGACCTGTCATATGAGTTTATGAGGCCCTATTGAGGTGCCTGGGCCTCGGATTTCCTTTTTATCTGTCTTCCGGTTCCAAATCGGTTCGAATTACCCATCAATGACAGTCTTCATCCTATTATATGGTAATGCGCTGCTTTATCAAACGCATATTGCCGCTATCATACTGTTTAAATTAATTATAAATGCCGACTTGCTATAATATCCCTTTGGAGGAGGCCCTATGGCTCTCAGCGTATTCCTTCCCTATTTCACATGCGGATTGACACATATTTATATTAAATTTTTCTCAATATAGCACGATGCTTTCATAATTTAATTATTCTTCTATTATATAATACATCACAGACAACCTTTATTTACTAAGTTGTCCAAACTGATATGCGTAGTTGGGAGGAATATATATATGAGGTGTGTAGGCCTTGCTATCATCATATCTGTAATGCTATTTGTCATAGTAAGCGGTGCTTCGGCCCAGATTATGCTGGATAAGTTCACAGCTAAGACGACGTATCGCGTTGGAGAGACCATAACTTATGAGTACGCCATAACCAATACCGGCAGTTCGGATCTAACTGCTATCAATTTGACCGATGACAAGCTCGGCGATCTCACCGCTCTTTTGGACAAGACCACACTTCATTTGGGAGAGGTCGCTCATGCCTCTGCCACCTACACCGTCGTGGAGTCGGATGGCACCTACATCGAGAACAATGCCACCGCAAACGGCACCTATGGGGGCAGTTTGGTTCAGGCCAAGGTCTTAAATTACTACGTCAACATCGCGATCGGGACCACTCTCACCGTCGTGAAGACCGCTAATCCAGATGTCAATGTTCATATTGGCCAGTCGGTCACCTACAACTACAGTATCCGGAACCCAAATGCGGTCAACGTCACCATCACCAAAGTCGAAGATAATCGCTTGGGTGTGATTCTTCTTCCTGCCGAGCGCTACATAAGGCCCGGAGGTTTCCTCAACATCAGCGCCGTCTATGTGGTTGACAGAAACCACCTCGTCAAATCGGGATCGAGGGCCCAGGTCATCAATATCGTAGGGGTCGAAGGCTATGCGAACTTCTCCCACTTAGCGGTTGCCGGAACCGCTTCGACTCCAATTACGATCGCTTACGTACCCGAGATCCATCTCAATAAGACCGTCAACGCAAGCCAGGTTATCTGCGGCGACTCGGTCAACTACACATACGAGATCAGTAACCCCGGCGAGATCAACCTCTCGAACATCGACCTGACAGATACGATACTCGGCAACATACCAATCGTCTACCCTGTGCAGGGCGACCTCAACAACGACCACATCCTCAACATAAGCGAGACCTGGACCATCTACGCGGAGAATCTCAATCTCAGGGACTCGGTCACCAATATCGGCACGGCGGGCGGAACCGACATAGTCATGCTCACCAGGGTCTTCGACTCCGACGATGCCCATGTGGATGTGATCAAGCTCCATATCAACGGCACCAAGTTCAAGGACCTAAGCTGCAACAGCATCAAGGATCCAGGCGATCCCGGTCTCGATAACTGGACAATAGAGCTGGAGAGCGGGGGATCGACAATCACCCAGCTGACAGGTCCTGATGGCTCCTACAACTTCACCGAGCTCTGTCCCGGCGACTACAACGTAAGCGAGGTACTGAAGTCGGGCTGGCGCCAGACCTTCCCGCCGTCGGTCACATACAACCTGACCCTCTCTCGGACCAACTACAGCGGGCAGGACTTTGGAAACCTGGGCGATGAGCCCCTCCTCGGGATCGACAAGACTGCAAACGTCAGCAGCACCCGCGTTGGAGGAGCTATCGAGTACACGATTAACGTGACCAACCTGGGAAATGTTGCCATAGATCATGTGACCGTAGTGGACCATGATCTCGGGATCAACCAGGATATCGGCACGCTGGACGAGGGCGACTACAGGATATTGACCCCGCACCCAATCCACCCTGCAACCGAGGCTGACGCCTGCAGTGGCTGGTTCAACAACAGCGCCAATGCAAGCGGCATTACGCCATGCGGTGCTGCCGTCGGCCCTGTTGCGGACTGGGCTAACGTAAGCGTCGATTACAACTCCTCCCTTGGCATAAACAAGAGCGCTAACCGTACCGGTACGTTATACCTTGGAGACGTCATCGGCTATACCATCGAGGTATGCAACACAGGCGAGATCAACGTCAGCAATATCGTCGTCCACGAGAGGGAGGTTCATAGCGGCATCGACCGCACGTACAATATCCGGGATCTCGCGCCTGGAGAATGCGAGAGCATCAGGACATCTCATACAGTGAGCGAGCGCGATATCTGCAACAAGAGCATCGACAACAGCGCATGGGCAACTGGCACTGACTACTGCCGCGATGATATCGTGAGCATCCTCTCATGGTCCAACCTGACGACCATGGGGTCGAGCTCCCTTTCCGTGAGCAAGATGGCCAACATAAGCGGCACTGTGAAAGTTGGCCAGGTCGTGGGCTACACCATCAACGTCAACAACACTGGCGATACGGCCTTCTCACAGGTGGAGGTCTACGAGGAGGAACTGCATGAGGGGATAGTGAGAGTCCACCACATCGGCGACCTACCTCGCGGTCATATGGCCCAATTTATGACCTCTCATCGCGTGACTCAGGATGACATCTGCAACGGTAGCATCAATAACAGCGCCTACGCCACGGGAATCGATATCTGCAGAGATCCATTGAGGAGCAATATGGACTGGGCCAACCTGAGCGCCTATGACAACGCCACGCTTTCAATCATCAAGGAGGCCAATGTCACAGGACCTCTCGCTATCGGCGATGTGATCGGATACAACATCACGATCTGCAACACAGGCAACCTCAAGGCCTATGGCGTCGTCGTTCAAGATAGCCTCGCCGGGCCCCTCAATGTTGGGGACCTCGATGGCGGCGAGTGCAAGTCGGTCAACGCCACCCATTCGGTATCCCAGATGGATATCTGCAATGGATCTGTCGTCAATGTGGCCCAGGCAAAGGGCAGGAACCATTGCGGCAAGGCGATCACCAGCGTAGAGCGCACCCTGGTTGTGCCGACGAGGGACAACGCCTCTCTCAGTATCAACAAGTCGGCGAACACGACAGGGCCTGTCGGCGCTCATGATGTGATCGAGTACACCATCACAGTATGCAATACTGGCAACATGACCGTGAGGAACATCACAGTGCACGACCTGCAGATGAACGGCTCGGTTATGACCGACTACAAGATGCCAATAGGAGATCTTGATAAGGGCGAGTGCAAGACGGTCAAGCGCTTATTCGAAGTGGCAGAGGAGAACATATGCGGAGGCAGCGGTTGGGTCAACAACTCGGCATACGCCGAGGGCCTGGACTATTGCGATCGGCCGGTCTCCACGCTCGTCAGCGGCACATACGCCGAGGTTTGGATCCCTGCGGTCTACCGAACCGGCATGAACGTAACCGCCTATGGCGAGGAGAACCGCACGGTCAATGTCGGCGATAAAATAACCTACAACGTCACGATCACAAATACCGGCGATCTCAGCATAGACGATATAACTGTCTACGATAGCTTGACAGGGCCGCATACAATCAAAAAGTTGAAGAAGGGCGAGTCCTCAACAATCGAGCTCAACTACACTATAATGCAAAAGGACGTCTGCGGCGGATGGCTAAATGCAACCGTATTCGCTGTGGGAACAGACTTCTGTAGCAATCCCATACATAGCTTATTCGATGGTCACTACAATGTCCGGACCAACTACATCTCCTCGATCAACTTGACGAAGGAGGCGAATGTGACCGGGCTCGTTGCTCTAGGCCAGCCTATAGCCTACAAGCTGACCGTGACCAACACAGGAACGCTCAACGTGAGCAACCTCATCGTAACTGACGACCTCGCAGGCATTGCCTGGCCTGGGCGCGATCCGTTCGAGCCTGGCGAGAACCAGACATTCACCTACGAATACGTCGTCAACCGGACCGACGTTACAAACGGATCCGTCGTAAACCACGCCTACGCCAAGGGGATAGACTTCTGCGGAAATCCTGTCAATGATAGCGCGAGCCTCTCCTTCCCGGTTCGTCCCATGCTCGAGGTTAACAAGACGGCGTCTGCCAATGTTGTTCGCCGGGGCGACGAGATCACCTACACGATTCAAGTCTGCAACCCGACTAGCATTCCCGTCTACGACGTCACAGTTCGCGACGTGATGGACTACAATCTTCCGGTGGTCGATGTCAGGCCAGCTCCCGTCCAGCCGGGCGTCTGGCACTTCGACGTCATCCCCGCGGGGCGCTGCGTCGAGATAGTCTTCGTGGTCGATGTTCCAAAGGACGAGTTCACGTTCGATATGACCCAGGGGATCGGCGGCGAGGGCTACGTCAACGTACACAATGACTACTCGACGACGAAGGAAGGTTACGTCATCCACAACTGCGCTTACGTAGTGACACCGTTCACCAATGAGACGTTCAGCGACTGCGAGGCAGTGACCGTCGAGAAGGAGCTTGGAACGGAGCTCTCCACCCGCGAGCACGGTACAGGCACCTACGCGAGCTTGGAGCTCATCAAGGTCAACCAGACGAACCGCTCGATCGAGATGAACAAGGACATGACCGCTGTTCATCGTCCAAGCTCGTTTAGCTTGCCTCAGAACAGGAGCATCAACTACACGACCCTCTGGACCGAGGACGTCTTGGCCAAGAACCGGCTCACAGATACGTCTCTGCGCGAGAGCTACAGGTATGCAACGTACATCGACCGCGAGAGCAAGGTCAAGCTCGACGAGAACGGCACGACCTTCAACACATCGACGGAGTTCGATGGCCAGGGCCACCTCGGGTTCATGAAGAAGGGGTCGGGCAGCGTGGTATATGAGTCTCGCGAGGACTACACGGGAAGCTTCCGTATCGAGTCTAGAATAGACGAGTACGGCAAGAACGTCGTCTCCGAGGAGGAGGTCGAGGGCCTCGGCATGGCGTCGTCCGACAAGAGGGTTGGGACAAGCCAGCGCACCTACGACTCGGGAACGGGCGAGTACAGGAAGGATGAGCAGGTCGTAACCCACACGAACTACGTCGAGAAGTCGCTCGATGCGGTGCATGCTCCGACATCGTTCAGCTACCCCGGCATGAACGTCACCCAGGACGTCAAATGGAAGGAGGGCATCTCGTCTCGAACAGGCTCTAGCGCCATGCGGGGCGGAAGCCTGAGCGGAAATGGTAGTAAGCTCGGTGGTTCCGGCAGCGGTCCAGCAAGCTACATCGGCCACGAGATCTGGAGCGCCGAGTACGTGAAGGACGATACGGTAGCTAGAGGCCTCAACGAGATGGAGACCGAAGCCGATTTCTCGGGCTCTGCCGAGTTCAGGTCTATTCTCAGCCCGAACCTGAGCGGAAGCGAGCTCATCGAGACGGATGAGGTCTACGTTGGAGCTTACAACATCAAGCGCCACGAGATGTTAACTGGTGTATCCAAGTACGATCATCCCCACCTCTGGGTGATGAAAGAGGCTACTTTGACGCCTGTCCGCTACAAGAACGAGGACTGCGTATTCGTCAACTACACGATCACGGTTGTCAACGACGGAAACGCGAACCTGGATCCGCTCTACGTCCGCGACCTCTTCCCCGCTGGCTGCGAGTACATCAACGCCTCGGTTCGGCCTGCTGAGCTTACCTCGACCTACGCGAACTGGACTCTCACGCATCTGCCGGTAGGAGGCGAATCGGTAATCGAGATGTTGATGAACGTGACCGAGGAGGCTGGCTCAAACCTCGTCAACATGGTCAACGTTGCCGGCGTTCATGGAAGCGACTGGATCTACGCCTTCAACTACTCGGCAATCGAGCGGGAATGGCTGACGTGCTGTCCGCCTGACCTCGGCGTCTACAAGGACGGCTGGCTCGATGCCGCAGACGAGACTCTGATCCATTACAGGATCGATCTCGTCAACCGCGGAAGCTACAGGATGGCGGTCACGGTGACCGACACTCTGCCCGGTGATCTCGAGTATGTAGATTCAGCGATCGAGCCGTTCGAGTACGGCGACGGGAACGTCGTCTGGACGTTCGCTGATCTCTTGCCCGGCGAGACGCTCTCGATCGCGTACGATGCGAGGGCTGTAAGGGACGGCGCCTATACCAACCAGGTCCACGCCGACGGGGTATCGATCGACGGGCCGGACCACGCAACCGCAAACGCGGCCGCGTTCGTCTTCGTCGGCGAGACCGGCATCGATCCGAAGACCGGCCGCTACGGCATCTGGGAGCCTCCGGCCTGGGGGTTCAATACATCCGAGGAAGGGCTCGCGGTCTGAGGGGGTGAGGCCGGACGGCCTCACCCATACCCCCCCTCAACCACCCGGGACCGAGGGTGGGGATGATAACCTTTTTACCTAACATTCGCCATAATCACAGCAGTCTGGTCGTTTCTGCCTTATAATGGCGGGGACAATCCGTCTGGGAGGGATTGGATCGTGGTGTTGAGACGGGACAGGATGGAGATCGCATCGGATATATTGGACATATGCCAGGGTGGAGCAAACAAGACAAGAATTGTCTATCAAGCCAACCTGAACTTCAAGACTGTCAACACATACCTCGATCTGCTGACGGAGAAAGGGCTTCTGGTGGTGGATCTCTCCGCACCATCCAAGCTCTATAGGACCACGGAGAAGGGCTCCTCCTTGCTAGAGGATATAAAATTGGTTAGGGATGTCCTGAGGGACTGACCTCACCAGGATATCCTTTTTCGATAGTGGTTTCTGATCACTATGGCTATCATATTGATGACGAGCACCAATAATAGCAGCACAAGGGCCGTCCCCCATGCGTTGGACTCCACGTCCCATGCCCCAAGGAAGTAGATCAGCTGGAGCAGGTGATAGCAGAGGTTGTTGACCGGGTGGAATAGGCCGGTGACCGGCGTCGCGGTGAACGTAACCGCAGTCCACATTATGGGAGCGGTCTCGCCAGCAGCCCTCGCCACTCCGATTATCATCCCCGTGAGTATACCGGGCATTGCCGAGGGGAGCACGACCTTCCTTATCGTCTGCCATTTGCTGGCCCCCAGCGCCACGCTTCCCTCTCGAAGCGAGTTTGGAACGCTCTTCAAGGCTTCCTGGCTCGTGAGTATGATCGTGGGGAGGTTCATCAGCCCAAGTATGATCGATCCGGCAAGCAGGGAGATTCCCACTGTGGATACCAGGAAGGCCAGCCCGAATAGGCCATAGACCACCGAGGGAACCCCATTCAGGGACCCAACTGCCACAGATACTACTTTCTTCAGCCTGACGTTTCTGGAGTACTCTATCATGTAGATGGCAGCACCAGTGCCAAGTGGGACCGATAGTATCATCGCTCCGATCACCAGACAGAAGGTCCCTTGGATGCATGTGCTGATCCCGCCGCTCTGGCCCAGGCGATAGTGGGACGCTGTCAGGAACTCCCAGCTTATGGCCCATATGCCGTTGTAGAGGATTGTGAAGAATATCCCCAGGAGAATGAGGATCGTGATCACAGCAGAGAGCCGTATGGCGAAGAAGGCGAGGACCTCGCGGCCCTTGTTGCTGTTATGGTATAGGTGGTTGATTCCGTCCTTTACCGATATCAGGCTTGCGAGGAGCACCAAGAGCGGCAGCGCCGACTGGTAGCCCAGGGATCCGCCGAGTTCCTCGATCGTGAGAACGGTATCGGGGTTGATCGATCCGGTGGCCATCAAACAGGCCAAGGCCAGCATGAAGACGAGATCCACCGCCGTCCATGCGCTCCTCCTCTTTGCCATGGCCGCTGCAAGGGCGATTGAGGCTGCGGAGAGTGGCAGGATCGCCTCCCATGCCATCGAGAGGAGGCTCAGGTCTGGGGAAAGCAGCAAGGCCGCAATCGATGTCGCAAAGAGGACAAGGCCGAGCGCTATTGCAGCCTTGCAAGCGGCATCCTCTATTTTCATCTCAATAACCCCCGAACTTCTTCTGTATCCTCTCCCTTATCAGCTCTGAAGCCACGTTCAAGATGGTGACGATGATGAGGAGGACGAATCCCACGGCGAAGAGGGCGTTGTAGTGAAGGGAGCCCTGTGCCACCTCGCCCATCTCGCCGGCGATCACCGATGTGAATGTGGCACCTCGGTCGAAGATATCGAAGAATGGATGTGGGATCCTGGGGAGGTTCCCCACCACGAGGAGGACGGCCATCGTCTCGCCTATGATATTTCCGACGTTCAATATGATGGCCGCGATTATCCCTGAGGAGGCCGCGGGCACGGTCACATGCCGAAGGGTCTGCCATCTGGTCGCCCCGAGCGCAAGAGAACCCTCCTTGAACTCATTGGGCACGGCTCTGAGGGCATCCTCGCATATGGTTGCCATGGCGGGGATGAACATCACGCCCAGGAGGATGGATCCCGCAAGGATGGATCTTCCCGTCAGCATATCAAATGTATCCTCTAGGTAGGATACGAGGATCAAGACTCCCAGGAAGCCATAGACGATGGATGGCACTCCTGCCAGGAGCTCGATTGCGGGCTTGAGCAGCTCCCGGCCCAAGGGGCTTGCAAGCTCTGCGAGGTAGATCGCCAGAGGAAGGCCTATCATTATATTTATGAATAGGGCTAGCATTGTTACAAGGACGGCACAGACTATCAAGGGCATCATCCCGAAGATATCGCCGGCGGAGTGCCACTTCGTGCCCAGCAAGAGGTTGAGGGGTCCTACCTGCAAGAAGGCGGGGATCGATTCTCGGATGAGAAAATAGAATATGAGTACCATGATGATGATGGAGGCAATGGCAGTCAGGAAGAAGAAGGCTTCTATAGATCTTTCCCCGAACCTGCGGGACAGGCTTCGCCTATACATCTTCTCCATGGTCGCGCGATGGAGATCATCGGTTAAAGCCCTTTTCTATATTATCTATATAGTAAAAAGTGCGCCTTATTTGCTATATAGATCTCTATGGACAAATTGCATCTGATATGCTATTAGCCGTCGATTCGGGAGATCATCTCTCGTGGATCGTACCTTATCCTGATAGTCCGGCTGCGGCCCCGGCTGCCGCCTCCGCTGAAGTCGGTATCTATCAGCCGTATCGCATCCAGCTTGTTCAGTATCTCGTGGAACCTGGTATACCCAGCCCCGGTCATCCGGTTGAACTCGGCATAAAGCTCGCCTGCCTGAGTGGTCTCGCTCTTTGCAGCAAGCCGAAGAACGATGACCTCATCGTCCTTTAGCGACTTCAGGGCGTAGGTCAGATGGACGAATCGAGATCGTTCGAAGGAGCCTTCGACATCCTGGATCGATATGGTCCTCGATGCCCTCCTCTCAGCCGACAGGCCAGCTCTTCGCAGAAGGTCTATCCCCACTCTGAGGTCTCCGGCATTCTCCGTCATCTCCACGACCATATCCAGGATCTCCGAAGAGATGACGCCGGGGTAGAAGCCCAACTGGGACCGGCGGGAGAGAATGTCGCCGATCTCCTCCTTGTTGTAGAGCGGGAAGGTGATCTCCTCCGCCTGGAATACGGATGTCACGCGGGGATCGAAGATGTATTTGAGGCTTGGCTCGCTGAGGATAGCAATCACTCCAACCCGCGCCCCCGGACAGGTCTCATGCGCCCGCAATAGGGAGTAGAGGACGTGATCCACCTCCTTCTCGTGGAAGAGGTAGTTGAAGTCGTCGAGGGCGACCAACATCACAACTCCCCTCTCCGCCGCGTTCTTCATCACCTTCTCGAAGATCCGCTTGAAGGAGATGCCGCTCGATGGAGGGGCGTGTCCGAAGAGCTTCTTATATATCTGATAAAATATGCTGTAGCGCGTATAGTCCATCTGGCAGTTCACGTAGGTGGGAACCACCTTGCCCGAGTGGCGTTCGATCTCCTGAAATAGCTTTATGACCGCCGTCGTCTTTCCCGTGCCAGGAGGCCCAAGGCATAGGGCGTTTACTGGCCTTGCACCCTGCAAGGCCGGGCGTACGCAGAACTTCAGGCCGTTCATCTGCGATTCCCTGTGGGTGAACTGCTCGGGCAGATGGTCGAGCTCGAAGATATCCCTGTCTTTGAAGAGGGTCTCCTCCCAGAGGAGAATGTCGCGGGTCATGATAACTTGTCCTCAGGCTTCCCGAAATCCTGGGACTTGTTCCTTCTTCAGTCTGGCGCTTGGGAAGAGAGGCTAAGGCTCGAGCAGCCTCTCCACTTCCTTCTTGAGGATGGAGCTGATCATGGCCCCATCGGCCTTGCCACGCAGCTCCTTCATCACTATACCCATCAGAGGTCCGAGCGCCCTTTGGCCCCTCTCCCGCACGAGCTCAGCCCTTTCCTGGACGATTCCTCGGATCAGGGACTCTACGCATGAATCGTCCATGCCCACCAGGCCGACTTTCATCGCGGCCTCCGATGCCGACATATCCGGCATCTTCGCCATGGCCGCGAGGATCTGGGATATCCCTTCCTTCGCTACGCGACCGGAGGCCAATAGCGCAAGGCAGTCCATGTAGCGCGCTTCGTCGAGGCTTGATATGTCCACGCCGTCCTTTGCAAGCTCTATCGGAGTCACCTCGAGGGTTCGAACAACTAGCGCTGGAGATAGTTTGAAGCGCTCCAGCGCCTCCTCGAAGAGCTGATAATTGGGGGATGATGCTATCAGCCGGGAGAGCTCCGAGTTTAGGCCATGCTCTCTCTCGAACCGGAGAGCTCTCTCGGTGAAGAGCTCCGGCAGAACGATCCCATCGAGCATCTCGGCCGTAATCTCCACAGGGGGCACATCGGTCTCCGGATACATCCGGGCCGATCCTGGGAGGGGTCGCATATACTCGGAGTTGCCGTCGGGAAGCGCCCGGCGCGTCTCCTCTGGAACGCCGGATAAGGCCTCCTTTGCCCGCTCGATTGCTGCGTGGAGGGCTTTTCCCGCCCTCTCCCTGGGTCCTGTGACCATGATCAGGCAGTCCTCATTCTCAACGTTTAGGGCTCTTGAAAGCGCTTCCACCTCTTCTGCGGTTATGCCGTAGGCGGGAAGCTCATCGGTGTGGAAGATGCCGCCCACCCCGGCCTTCTTGGCCCTGTCCGAGAGCTCCGTTCCAAGCCGACGGCCAGGCTGTATCTCCTGGCCGACCAATCCACAAAACCCGCGAAGCACGGTTGCGAGGACCGCTCCACCGCTGCGAATGGAGCTCTCGATCACCCGAGATGATGTGGCGGACATGAGCGCGGTTACATCATGGACCGTGCCGGGGACGCTCGCCTTGCGGCGCATAAGCTCCTCTCGGATCTTAAGGAGTCTGACTTGCCTCTCTGCCTCTTGCTCTACGATCTTCTCGATCAGATTGAGCTCCTGCACACCCTTGACCTCGACCCTGGCACCGCCTGCTATGGAGACGTTGACGTCCTGTCTGATCGTGCCAAGGCCCCGCTTCACCTTGCCGGTGGAGCGAAGAATCATCCCCAAAAGCTGGGCTACCTCTCTGGCATGCTGTGGCGAGACGATATCAGGGGCTGTTCCAATCTCAACGAGCGGAATCCCTAGCCTGTCGAGGGAGTAGACGACCTCGTCGCCTCGATCCTCGATGATCCTCGCTGCCTCCTCCTCCAGGCTGAGGATGGTAATCCCCACCTGACCACAGGACGTCTCCACATGGCCGTTTGATGCGATGTAGGCCGTCCTCTGAAACCCAGATGTGTTTGAGCCGTCGATCACGGTCTTTCTCATCATCTGGACCTCGTCGACGATCAACATGTTGAGGAGGCGGGCGATCGTCAAAGATATATCGAGGGCCTCCCTGTTGAGCTCGCCGGGCGGCTCCTCATCGGCCTCCACGAGGCATGTGGTATCGTAGGACTTGTAAATGAATCGACGGGATACCAGGCTCTCCTCGAGGGCTGCCCTATCGATCTCGCCAAGCTCGCCCCTTGCCGGACGGAGGTAGCGGAAGAACTCCAAGTCGGACTCCTCCACCTCTCTGATGAGGGTGGGACATCCGCAGAACAGCTTGCTTGCCGAGTTCAATTGCTGGTGGATCTCGATGCCGCTTATGAGGCCTAGCGCTCTATAGTCCAGGCACTCGCCTTTCGGGGATTCGATCGACATCAATCCCCGGATCGTGGCGGCTTCACTCGCTTCACAGCCTCCCTGATGTCCTCTGCCTTTACAGTCTTTCTCTTGGCATGGCTGGCCCACCCAACTGCCTCCTTAGCCACCTCAAGGCCGTAGCTCTCTAGGATCTCTGCCAGTGCATCCCTGGCGTCCTCGCTGACCCGCTTTGCCCCCGCCTCGCGGATGAGCCTGCTGACCGGAGCCACCGGAAGTATAGCCATATCTTCTAATCACCTATTGCCTCTCCGGATCTTGCGGTAAAACGGACTCACAAAATCGGATCAGCTTTGTATTAGCGACCTATTCTGACCTGCCTCCATTCTTACCTCCATATATATATCTTTCGAACAGCATTGCCCGATTTTACTTATTAGAATGACAAATCCGACCTTACATCGATCCGAATGGCCTTCAAAATCATTTAAACTCCTCCATTTCGGCGATATTCGCTTTCTCTGAGGGGCAACGCTCCTCTCCATCCTGCCCATGCGGCACGCAGCCTCTCTTCTAATGGTCGGGTTCTGGCGTTCCATGTGACGGCAAGGGTTATTAGCCATCAGAGGGATGTTTGCTGGATTATGAGCTTGTCAACTCTCTCGGGATCCCGTGGGGGTGGACATCTCAACCTAATTCCAAATGGTGGAGATCATGAAGTTCAGCCAGAAGGCCATCGTGTTTCGCGATCCAGAGGATGTCTACGGCTCCTGCGGATGCGGTATGGATATGGCTATACTGCCGGTGCTGCTGCCCAAGGCATGGTACGTCGAGGAATGCCCATTTGAGGTGGATGATCATCAGTTCTGTCGAGGAGATGACGCGAGAAGGGTATCAGGCTTCTCCTGCAATAACGTCTTCGAGCACGAGATGCTAGGCGAGGCCTATCTCGCCAACTTCTCCTGTTGTCGGGACTGCGCCCAGAGAGCGGTGGAGAAGGGCTATGCCGTCTGGTCCGAGAAGGAGTATCCAACGGGGCTTAAGTAGCCCAGGGTGTATTGGCCTTGAAGCTTATCGTTTATACGACAGAGGCATGCTCGAAGTGCGAGCAGCTGAAGAGGGCATTAGGCGAGCAGAGGATTGACTTCAAGGTCGTCGATATGGCGACCCCCGAGGCGCTGACGGAGCTTCGCATAAACGGAGTCTTCACTCTCTCCGCCCCAGTTCTCCAGCAGGATGATATGTTCCTCACCGTTGAGGATCTATTCGATGGGGATAATATGAGGGATCTGGAGGCGCTGGGCATTCAATAGGGCTTCAGAACTCCATTCCCCTGACCCTCGAGATATCGAATACCGCAGTCTTCGAGATGTGCATCACGGCGAAGGTGCCCGCCTGGATGGGATCGGTCACGACTAGGTCCGCCTGTCTGGGGACCGAACCTGCCATCTTCAGGGCGATGACTGGTATTCCCTCCTCCTGCAACCGGCTCACGGCCTCGGTCACCTTGCCCCCCATGAGGGCTCCGGCAAGCACCAATATCGCGGCCCGGTGGAGGCGACTGACCGCGCTCACTGCATCTGCGAGCGCATCTTCCCCTACAAGCGGAATGGTGTCTATGCTTATCCTCTCCCCCCGCAGGTTATGGCGGTCGGCCTCGTTGACCGCTCCCACTGCCACCTGGGCGACCTGGGCTCCGCCGCCGATTATGATCACCCTTGAGCCGTAGATCTCCTCGAACGGGGGGTGGACGGTCACCTCGAATATGGAAGCCATGGCCAACAGCCCCTCTGCCACGCCCTCCACCTCTCCATCGATCTCCATGTAGACCGAGGCCCTATTGGCGTTCTGTCCGCGCTCGAGCACGAACTGCTGCGTGTAGACGATGTTTCCCCCTCGGCAGGCGACGACCCCTGCTATGTCGCGCAGCATGCCAGGGCGGTCCTCACATATCACATTTATTGCAAAACTCATATCAGCCTCGTCGTATATCGCGTCCATCCTAATCGTAGCGTAGGATTGCCAATGGGGGCCACGTAAACTTTAATATGACGAGTGAGTACTCTCCAGAGATGGAATTTTGTCCCGAATGCAAGAGCATGATGATCCCCAGAGAGGGGATGATGGTCTGCAGAAAGTGCGGCCATAAGATGAAGAGATCCATTGGCGAAGGGTCGCTTGTGAGCCGAACGGAGCAGCTGGATCGCGTCATTCCCGTCCTTGAGGAGGAGTCGATGGGCCTGCCTACCACGAGGATGAGGTGTCCAGAATGCGACAACGATACTGCCTACTGGTGGCTTCGCCAGCTCAGGTCTGCCGACGAGAGCGAGGTACGCTTCTTCAGGTGCACAAAGTGCGGCAATACCTGGAGAGAGTATGACTAAGGATAAACTATATTTAATATAGAATTCCTTTCACAAGGGAGGCGCGAGGATGTTTAAGGCTGTAATTAACGCGGAAACGCTGCGCGATGCGATAGAGGCAGTCTCGTCTCTGGTGGATGAGGTCAAGTTCTCCATAACCGAGAACGGCATTGAGCTCAAGGCAGTCGACCCGGCAAACGTTGCCATGGTCTCTTTGAAGCTGGATGCAGCCGCATTTGAGTTATTCAAATCCACCCCCGGGGAGATTGGAGTAGATCTGGTCCGCTTGAGCGACCTCCTGAGCATGGCCGACAGGGGAGAGAAGGTGTTGTTGGAGCTGGACGAGGAACAGCATAAGCTCAAGATCGGCGTGGGTTCCCTTTCGTATACCCTCAGCCTGATCGATCCTAGTGCCATCAGGAAGGAGCCGCGCATACCGGAGCTGGACCTTCCAGCTCATG
The DNA here is from genome assembly GCA_964632755.1 of uncultured Methanotrichaceae archaeon. Taxonomy (GTDB): domain Archaea; phylum Halobacteriota; class Methanosarcinia; order Methanotrichales; family Methanotrichaceae; genus JAFGMR01. The sequence goes on along the minus strand of CAZWDT010000001.1, from coordinate 94,845 downwards.
TGACTCTGAGCGGGAGCGAGCTGAGGAGGGCTGTCAAGGCATCGGAGAAGGTGAGCGATCACGTTATACTTGGGGTGCAAGACGATCAATTCTTCATGGAGGCCAAGGGGGATATAGACTCGCTCAAGCTGAGGATCCCCAGCAACGAGCTCCTAGGCCTCAAGCCAGGGGAGGCAAGATCCCTCTTCTCGCTTGACTACCTGTCGGATATGAGCAAATCCATAGGCAAGGCCCCTCAGGTGACTTTGGAAATGGGCGTCGACTATCCACTGCGAATTGGCTTCCATATCGGACCGGTGGAGGTGAACTATCTCCTGGCTCCCCGCATCGAGCAGGAATGAATGCTGCGGATTATCCATTCACGCGGGAGGCGGCGGAAGAGGTAAGGAAGGCCGGCTATACGATCGAGGATCTTCTTGAGAGGCGGGCCTTTCTTCCCGTGCGTCGGCGCGCGGCCATGCGCCTCCTCGGCGCCTTGGCGGAGGGTATACTCCCAGAGTACAACAACTCACAGGTGGAACTCTTCTCCTACCCATTCGCTCGGGTGATGGTCTCCTGCCTGGGCGACGACCTCCTCATACGGCGCTACGCCCTTGCCGAGGCCAAATTAGCAGGGAGGAGGATGGCCAAGGAAGGGGACCTTCTCGACCTTGCCCGCGACCTTGGCCTCTCGCCATCGCGAACTGGGGATCTCATTCGATTGCACTTCTCACAGTACCTTCCAGCCGCAAGCCGCATGCATAGCTCCAAGTGGAAGCTGGTCAATCGCTCTCTGAAGGGTGGATTCCTATCGGTCACCTCGGGGGAGCTCTTGCGTCTCATGGAGGAGCTCGCGAGGGATAGGGTCCAGAAGGGTCTGCCGCTTCCCGTGAGCCCCGAGATCTGCGCCGGAATCGAGGAGCTTCTTGTCCCCATTCGCCTTGAGCTGCAGGCGGCCCTCTCCAGAGATCGGGCAGACCTTGGAGCGGTCCAGGAGGGCGCTTTTCCCCCATGCATCAGGGCCATGCTGGACCAGGTCGCAGCAGGCGTCAACCTCGCCCATACGGCCCGTTTCGCCCTGACGAGCTTCCTGCTCCAGATCGGCATGAGCGTGGAGGGGGTGATGGCGGTCTTCAATACGAGCCCCGACTTCGATTGCGAGCGCACCCGCTATCAGGTGGAGCATATCGCGGGATCGAGCGGCACGCGATATAAGCCGCCCTCATGCGCCACCATGGCGACCTATGGGAACTGTCCAGGCGAGGACGATCTCTGCCGTCGCGTAACCCACCCGCTCAGCTATTATCGAAAGAAGGGGAGGTCGAGGATCATTCCGAGTCCCTCTCCATCCCAGGGGGAAGGAGGGCCTCCTCCAAGGCCTCCTTGAAGCTCGCAACTCCCCTTGAATCCGCTCGAGTTGGGCATACTGCAAAGCTTATACGGTCCCTCATCAGGGCCCGGAAGGCAAGCCCCCTCTCAACAGCTGCGGCCCTTGCCGCAAACCCGGCCTCGACCCTTCCGGAGGCAACTGCTGCGCAGACGGCGGAGTGGGATCTGGCGCGTCCAACGAGCATGGCGCCGCTCTTCCCCAAAGCATTTCCCAGGAGCTCTGCCATGCCAGACTCCCTCGCCCATCCAGCAACCCTGACTCCTTCGAGGTTCGAGGGATCTAGCAGGCTCTCGTCCTTCGATATCATCCCGATCTCCCTGGAGTAGCCGGGGATCGTGAATGGACCGGCCTTTTGATCGCCCATGATGCAGGCGATGTCGGCAACGCCGTCCTTTAGGGCCATGATCCCAAGCCTCGTCCCATTCGAGATCATCCTTGCAGGGTACGGCAGGTGGCGAAGCACGGCATCCAGGCCTGGGCAGCTCTCCCCTGCGACTACGAGGTGGGGCTCCCTGTACTCGCCTAGGGCGTGTACCACAACGAGGTCGCCTCGATCCATGTACTCGATCTCCGGGGCAAGCTCTATTGCGCCGTCAGCGCTCGCAAGGGTGGTGATCGAGCCGCTTCCCTTGTCAACGGGGTAGACGAGCCCCCTTGAGAGGCAAACGGCAAGCATCTGGTGGCGTCCTTCGGATCGGACGGGGCGCGCAAGCCTGCCCTCGATGCGACGCCCCTCCTCCAAGAGGCCAAGCCTCAGACGAATGGCAGGCTCCACCACCTGGGAAAAGACGGTAAGCGCGCTTGTGGGATAGCCTGGCAGGCCGAAGACGGGCTTTTCGAAGAGCGCGCCTAGGATGGTGGGCTTTCCCGGCTTCAGGTTGATTCCGTGGAAGATGATCTCTCCGAGCGACTCGATGACGGCGTAAAGCATATCCCCAACGCCTGCAGACGTCGAGCCGCTCACAATTGAAAGATCGCACTCGCGCGCCATCTTCACCAGGCGTTCTCCCATCTCCTCTTTTCTATCCGGAAGGATTCCATAGATCGTCGCCGCTGCCCCGCACTCCCTGACAGCAGCAGCCAGGCTGTGGGTGTTGATGTCGTAGACCTGGCCAGGGCCCAGGGCTTCGCCCGGGGGGACAAGCTCGTCGCCGGAAGAGGCGATTCCAACTTGTAGCGCTCTTACAGGGACCTCCTCTATGCCGATGGCAGCGAGGACGCCGATCTCGCGAGGGGTAAGCCTGGTCCCTGCAAGGAGCACGGCCTCGCCATATCCTATGTCAGACCCGGCCCGATGCACGTTCTCGCCCATGGCAACCGGCCTCGTCAATCGGATGAAGCTCTCATCTCGCTCGGCATACTCGACCATCAAGACGGCGTTTGCCCCTGCAGGCATCATCGATCCGGTGGAAACAATGACTGCCGTCCCATCCTCGACCGATGCCTCCGCGATGCGGCCCATCGCCACCTGTCCTGCGAGCCGGAGCTCTATCGTCCTGTCCTCCCTTGCTCCCATCGTATCCTGCCATCGGACTGCATATCCGTCCATGGCGGCCCGGTCGAAACCTGGAACGTCGACAGAGGAGTCAACGCTTCTTGCGAGGACCCGCCCCAAGGCCCCGTCGAGCGGCAGCATCTCCTCTCGGGCCTGGGGGGTGGCGGACAAGGCCATGGATCTTGCCTCGTCGAGGCTGATCAGGCGATGAAACTCCTTTGGCATGCCCATTCCCTCAGTTGCTTGCCCTATAAACGTTGAGGAACGGCCGATGGGGATGACTTCATTTTATATATAACATCATTTCATGTATACAAAATATTTATCAGTCACATATAACATATTATACATATATAACATTATGTTATGTATACCAAACATTGATATACTTTATGTTAGAACCATGTAACAAACACATCGGAGGCGGACATCGCGCCAGGAAGATGGGACTATCATGAATAAAAAATATAAGATCCCGATTGCGATCGGGGCCCTTCTGGCCTTTGCTGGACTCGTGCTCCTCCTTTGGGACTCGACCGTTCTTCTGAGCATGGGCGTTGCATTGATCGCCGCCGCCTGGATGCGGGGGTGGAGGAGCGGAGAAGGGCTCGATCGCGACGAGCGAACGGACAAGTTGGCTGCATATGGGATCGCCTACTCCTGGCTCATCACATTCTCGCTCTCGATCGTCCTCTTGCTCCTGGATCTCCTGAGGCTCTTCTCTCTCTCGTCCCAAGGAATACTGGAGCTGATCGTGCTCGTGATGGCCGGAAGCGCCGCGATCTTAAAGTGGCATCTCCTGCGGCAGGGAGATCTGGTTTGATGGCTATCATGAAGACTCGTATCAAGGAGCTGCGTGCCAGGCAGAATCTGACCCAGGCGGAGCTTGCAGCTATCGTCGGGGTTAGAAGGGAGACGATCCTCTTCCTCGAAAAGGGACGGTACAATCCCTCGCTCAAGCTGGCCTTCAAGGTGGCTTCTGCCCTTGGATCAACCATCGATGAGGTCTTCCAGATGGGGGAAGAGGACCGTCTCTAGGCCCTCAACCCTAAATCCTGGATGCCCTGCTCTCCAGGTTCCAGGGTGGGACGGGATAGGCATCCCTTTGCCCCCTCAATCCCGGATCCTTGAGGCCCTGTCCCTCAGGAAGTGATCGGCGAGGACGAGGGCAACCATTGCCTCTGCGACAGGAATGATCCTTGGCGGAATCGCCGGGTCGTGCCGCCCCTTGATCTCTATCTCCACGGCCTCTCCGCTTCTGAGATCGACCGTTCGCTGAGGACGCGCGATCGAGGGGGTGGGCTTGACCGCGATCCTCGCGAGAATGGGCGCGCCCGTCGATATGCCGCCGAGGATGCCGCCTGCGCGGTTGCTCCCATAGGCGGGCCCTTTCGCGCCGGGGAGGATTGAGTCGTTCATCTCGCTTCCTCGCAGGCGGGCGCTTGCAACTCCCGCCCCGATCTCAACTGCCTTGACCGCCCCTATGGACATCAGGGCAGATGCAAGGTCGGCGTCGAGCTTGGAGAAGACCGGCTCGCCAAGCCCTGGGGGAACGCCGGCTGCAATTATCTGGACGATCCCTCCTACGCTCTCCCCCACCCCCCTGGCCTTCTCTATGGCTTCGAGCATCTCCTCTGCCTTATCTGGAGAGCGAATGGGATTTGCCTCGACCAATTCACGCAGGCGGGATATCTCATCTTTAGCGATCTCTCCTCGATCGAGCCAATCGGGAACCTCGGCCTCGATTCCCGCAAGCTCTGCAACGTAGCCGAGTATATCGACTCCCCAATGGGCGAGCATCTTCTTTGCGACTGCGCCTGCGGCAACGCGGCCGACCGTCTCCCTGGCAGAAGCCCTGCCTCCGCCGCGATGATCCCTGATCCCATACTTCTGCTGGTAGGCGAGATCCGCATGGCCCGGGCGGGGCCGGTCTCGGAGGGCTTCGTAGGACTTGCTCTGGGCGTCCTTGTTCCAGACGAGCATCGATATAGGGCACCCAGTCGTCCTGTTATCGAAGATTCCGGATAGGATCTCAACGCGGTCGGCTTCGTCCCTCGCGGTCGAGGCCTTGCTCTGGCCGGGCCGGCGTCGATCGAGCTCCTTTTGCACGTCCTCGGAAGAGAGGCTGAGGTCCGCAGGGCAGCCATCAATCACAACGCCCACACCTCGGCCGTGCGACTCTCCCCAGGTTGTTACTCGAAACGCCGATCCTATGCTGTTTCCAGGCATCTGCCTAATCCCTCCGCTTTGCTATCTCAATGCCGATCTCTGAAGAGGCCGACCTTATGATCCTCTCGGCTGCATCCAACTCCTCCTCGCTTCCGCTTGCAAGGAGCCATACTGAGCCTTCTGCCCCGTTGATGCCGCCTGCGGCAAAGAGCTCCGCGCAAGCTCCTGTCAAGAGGAATATCGCCTCGATCTCGGTGAAGACCTCTCCTGGGACTGGCAAAAGGCGCTTTCCCCGGTAGCCGGGGGCGTTTATCCTATTCGCGATCTCGTAAAGATCGCATGAGACGCGCTTTTCGAGACCGACTGGCAGCATCAGCCGCACGCGGCGTCCGAGGACTGCCTGAAGCGATCTGCCAATCGTTCCCGCTTTTTGGTCGCCGATCAATATCGCCGCCTGGCGGCGCAGAAGGTCGAGGGCGTTTGCCCCCTTCAGTATTATGTCGCCTTCTTTCATCTCGTCGACGACATCGAAGATCGTCTTCCCCCTCCTCCAGACGCCGTCTGTGATGATCACATCGCCGGGAAATCCGTCCTCGTCTCGCAGACGTCCGCTCTCGGTCGTCTCAATCGATGGCGGAAGGGTGACTCCGCGAAAGAATCCCCTTCGAGAGAAGCTGTCGCCTTGCCCGACCAGGGCAAGGACCTCCTCTGCCACATAGCCGTTCGTCGTGCCCGCGATGATCGCAATCGTCCCCGACTCGAGGGCCGATTCAATGGCCGGATGCGTGGCAAGCGCTTTGCCGATCAATCGCTTGCCTGCGGCTGGGGTTATCACGAACTGTCTCATGAGGCAAATACTCTCCTTCGAGGAGAAAAGGCCTTGGCCCGGCGGACAACCATCTCACCCCTTTCATGCGCAGGTGTAATATATGATAAATATGTTAATACAGTAAATCACATATGCATCAGAGGTTGTCTCTATGAGGTTGATGAACCTGATCTTGATCTTGATCTTTATGGCCTTCGGCACAGCCTCGGCAGGCCTGGACGAGTTCTGGGGGCACTGGACGAACGCCAACTCAAGCTCCGACGGCCTCGCTGCCCTGGTTATCGGATCGAGGGGGGGCGATGTGACAGTGCAGGCTTGGGGCGTCTGCGAGCCGGAGGACTGCCAGTGGGGGGAGGCCTATGCCGACGTCTACGGCCCCAACTCGTCCTCGGACCTGTCCGATGGGGCAATTGCCTTGATGACCACCCTTATTGGAAGCCCAACGGACAAGACGCTGATCATCCGCCCATCCGGGGAGGAGATCCTGGTTGACGTCTTCTATCGCTTCATTTATGGGGAGGGTCAGAACAACTTCGCCGCCCAGTACAGGATGGTGCAGGGAAACACACCCAATATGATAACCGGTTCCCCTGGGAACTCATCCCTCTCATGATCCGGGCACTTGGAGGACTCTACAGCATGGCCTAGGTACCGAAAAGTACAAAAGGGGAGAGATCGTGGCCGACGTAGCGCCTCGGTAGCTAAGCCCGGCCATAGCGCGTCCTTGGTAAGGACGAGGCCGCGGGTTCGAATCCCGCCCGAGGCTTGATCCTACTTCGGTTGGATCATTGTAGCCAATTTCTCGCAGGGTCCGGCGTTGCTCTGCCTTTGTGCCGAAATGGTCCCCTTGAATGATTGCAGGAAGCATTGAATCGTCTATGATCTCTCGCTATCGTGGTCTACAGGGAGTCCCAGGCCTCACCGGTCGGAAGGACATATATATTTTCTTTGAGCTATGCCTATCGAGATGATTCACATGATACGGATTGAAAGAGCGGTTTTGGTCCTTCTTCTCCTGCTATCAACCGTCTTGGCAGACGATCTCCACGAGCTGGTGGCAGCGCTTCCTCTGCAGATGGACGCCCCGATCAACTGGAGCGATATCCAGACCGCCCAGGTGGGGGATGTCAGCATCGCCTACAAGTCTTTCGGCCAGGGCCCCCCGATCATATTGATCACTGGGTATCGGGTCACTATGGATACTTGGGATCCCATTCTGCTGTACAAGCTCTCAGAGCAATATCGAGTCATAGTCATGGACAACAGGGGCATGGGATTTAGCTGCAATCCAGGCGGAAACTTGACCATAGAGATGATGGCCGAAGACGTTGCAGGCCTGATGGACGTCTTGGGCATCTCCAGCGCCCACATCCTCGGCTGGTCTATGGGCGGATTCGTCGCCCAGGAGCTTGCCTTGAGCCATCCTGAAAAGGTGGACAAGCTCATCCTCTACGGCACGGGCTGCAGCGGAGGAAGCGATATCCCACCCGATGTATGGCCAGTATTGACGGATACCAACAGCTCCAGCGAGGGGCGCAGCTCGTTTCTGATCCCCCTTCTCCTTCCCCTCAACTGGACGGATACTCATCCCGATATCTTCTCAAGGCTGCCTATTCCGATTACGACGCCAACTGAGGACATGATGGAAGCGCAAGCTTTTGCCATGGAGAGTTGGGGCGGAAGCTGCGAGCGCCTCGATCATCTGATGGATCCAACCCTCGTGATCACAGGAATGGAGGATGGGATCATACCGCCGGAGCACTCCCTCGAACTGGTGGAGGAGATCCCCGACTCCTGGCTGGTTCGCATTCCCTTTGGGGGACATTATCTCATGTACCAGTTCCCTGAGAAGATGGCAGGAGTCGTGGAGGTCTTCCTGGAGGGCTGAGATGTGCTAGTGCGAGGAGATGCCTCCTCGCTTTCTTTCGCATGAAAAAAAGCCTCTTGAGATATCGTTTTTCATCCTTTGTGCATGAGCCCGCCGGGATTATAAACGTGTTCGAGCAAAAAGCCTTAACTCTGAGGGGATAGATCTCCTGCCGTGCCTCCCCTGGTAAGCCTGATAATCCCTACCCTCGATGAGCAAGATACCATCGGGGAATGCATACGTCGGGCAAGGGCCGTATTCCAGGTTATGGATGTCGAGGCCGAGATCTTGGTCTCCGATTCCTCCTCGGACCAGACGACGGAGATCTCCCAGAGGTTGGGGGCAAGGGTGCTTCGGCCTGACCGGATGGGTTACGGAAGCGCCTACCTCTACGCATTCGCGAGGGCGAAGGGAAAGTACATAGTCATAATGGATGGGGATCTCACATACGATCCATCGGAGATCCCCAAGTTCATTCGACTGCTGGAGGATGGTGCAGACATGGTGATAGGCTCCCGTCTCAAGGGCGATATCAAGCCCGGCGCCATGTCTCCCCTCCATCGCTACCTGGGAAATCCCCTTCTCACCTGGCTTCTCAACCTGCTCTTCGCAACAGGGATATCCGATGCCCATTGTGGGATGAGGGCTATCTCCCGCGATGGCCTGGATCGATTGAACCTGCGCACAGGGGGGATGGAGTTCGCTTCAGAGATGATCATTGAAGCCTCCAGGAAAGGTTTGAGGATCGAGGAGGTTCCAATAAGCTACTATCCTCGCAAAGGCTTCTCCAAGCTGATATCCCTCTCCGATGGCTGGAGGCATCTTCGCTTCATGATGCTTTATAGGCCGACGCCATTTCTTCTCGTTCCCGGGTCCGTTGCCCTGGTCTTCGGCCTCGCCCTGACCATATTTGTGTTGATTCAGGAACCTTCTCAGGAGCCCAGAACTCATTCACTGATCTTGGGGAGCATGCTGCTCATAATGGGGTATCAGACACTGCTTTCGGGGGCGTACATCGGAGCTTTCGGCAAAACCTATGGGGTCGAGAGCCCGGGCTGGCTCGCAAAGAGGCTGACCAGCTACCATTCCCTTGAAAGAGAGCTGATTGTGGGGACGGCTTTTCTGGCAGGGGGGGTGGTCATGGGGCTGAATGTAATCATCAGCTGGATGGAGGCGGGGTACGGATCTCTCCAAGAGGTGCAGAAGTCGGTGATGGCGATGGTGCTCACCATTATGGGAATTCAGACGGTATTTTCGGCGATATTTATAAGTTTGCTGTTGCTGAACTCCGAGAATGGAGATCGGAAATGAGGTCCATTGAGGTGGGCCTCTGAAATTACCATGAAAATCGCATACGTCCACGACGTGATTTACCCCTTCGTGAAAGGCGGCGCTGAAAAGAGGGTCTGGGAGATCTCTCGAAGGCTGGCAGATAGGGGTCACGAGGTCCATATATTTGGGATGAAGTACTGGGAGGGAGAGGCAGTTCTCCAAAGAGGGGGCGTTAATCTTCACGGCGTATGCGAGCCGATGGACCTTTACGTCGACGGGAAAAGGTCGATTAATGCTGCGATCCGCTTTTCAATAAAGCTGCTCACATCGTTCAAAGGGGACTACGATGTCATCGACGCTCAGCAGTTCCCCTACATCCCCTGTTTCTCTGCCAAGGTTCATTCAGAGCTTAGGCGGACGCCTTTTGTCATAACGTGGCACGAGGTATGGGGCGATTACTGGCGCGAATACCTGGGCATAAGGGGCCTTTTTGGGATGTGGGCAGAAAGAGGAGCCGCCAAGCTTCCCGACAAGATCGTTCCCGTCTCCGAGCGGGTTAGAGACGATCTTCTCGCGATGGGGGTGGGGGCCGATAAGATGGTGGTCGTTCCCAACGGTGTAGATCTTCAGAGGATCGATTCCGTCGAGGCGGGGGAGGTGGTCTACGACGTCATCTACGTCGGCAGGTTCTCTGAGCACAAGAGGGTCGATCTCCTTATCGAGGCCATAAGCTTGGTCCGGGAAGAGATCCCCGAGATTATGTGCGGGATTATAGGGGACGGCCCCGAGATGGCCGAACTGAACCAACTTGCCGAGGAGCTGAATCTCGGAGAGAACGTCGACTTTCTTGGCTTTCTGGACGCGGAAGAGGAGGTCATATCCGGGATGAAGTCCTCCAAGGTCTTCGTCCTTCCCTCGACGAGAGAGGGATTTGGGATCTCCCTGTTAGAGGCCAACGCCTGCGGCCTTCCCGCCATCGTCGTCAACGCCGAGAAGAGCGCCGCGGCAAGCCTGATAAATGAGGGCGTAAACGGCGTCCTATGCGATCTGTCGGCCCGGTCCATCGCCTCGAAGATAGAATATTTTTTAAAAAATGATTCCTATAAAAAACTGTCCCGTTCTTCAAAGGAACATGCGAAAGGGTATGATTGGGGCGAGATCGCGAGCGAAGTGGAAGGGGTATACGAGAAGCTTCAATGAGCTCAATCTGCAGAGGATCTGAGCATCAAATGGGCAGCAACGGATGGTGAGATGAAGATACTGCAAACGCCGGCTCGCTTTTATCCCTATACCGGGGGGGTGGAAAACTACGTCCGCGACCTGAGCAGAGAGCTGGTCGAGCTCGGCCACGAGGTCACCGTCCTCTGCGCAAACGAGCCAATGTCTGAAAAAGAGGGATTCCTGGACGGTATCAGGGTCAAGCGCATTCCCTACATTGGCAAGATAGCAAACACGAACATCACGCCCAGGCTCCCCATTGAGATCTTGAGGGAGGAGTTCGACGTAATCCACACCCATCTGCCCACTCCCTGGAGCGCCGACTGGAGCGCCGTGGCAGCGGCCGTAAAGGGGAGGCCGCTTGTGCTGACCCACCACAGTGACATCGTCGGTCGAGGTCGAATGGATTATATTGCAAAAATATATAATAATATTAACCAAAAACTAGTGCTAAAACGGGCATCCAAAATAATCGTCACCAACCCGAATGTGGTAGAATCGTCTCAATATTTAAAATTATATGCATATAAATTAGAGATGATCCCAATCGGCGTGGACGCCGAGAGGTTCAAACCCCTCGAACCTCAAAAAAAGGGCGGTTCAGAGGAACCTACGATTCTTTTTATAAGTGTGCTCGACAAATTTCACGAATTCAAAGGTCTGGATCGCCTGCTCATGTCGATGGGGGTGATCCTCGAAGCGGTGCCGAAGGCGAGGCTGATCGTCGGAGGTGACGGGGAGCTCCTGGATCATTATAAGAATATGGCCTCTTCCCTCGGTTTGGAAGAACGGGTCAGATTTCTCGGATACATCCCCGAGGATGAGATCGTAAAACTCTACAACGGATGCGATCTGTTTGTATTGCCGTCGGTCTCTGCCAGGCAGGAGACCTTTGGAATCGTATTGTTGGAGGCGATGGCGTGCGCCAGGCCGGTGGTGGGAACCGAGATCGTCGGCGTTGCAGAGGATGTAAGGCGGCACGGTGCAGGCTTGATCGTTCAGAGGAAAGACGAGGGGGCTCTGGCAGATGCTGTAATAAAATTGTTGAAGGATGAGGATCTCAGGCTCGAAATGGGCACTGCTGCAAGGGAGCTTGCGAAGAGGGATTACAGCTGGAGCCAGGTGGCGTTGAGGATGGAAGCCCTTTACGAGGATCTGGTCAAGGGAAAATGACTCCGCCCATTCTTTTGGGCCTGGCGAGAATGTGGAGGAAGATGGATGCGGCTTAAGTTGGGGCATTCTCGTGAATGTGAGTTCGACCCCCCATAAGGTGTGGTGATCCTTTCATAGGGGTTATTCGGCCAAAGAGTTTGAACATAAGTTGAATCGTCCGTCTCAAAGTGCAACGGCCTAAGTTGACAATGTCATAATAGGGGTCAAATAGATAGCATGAGGCAATGATCGTTTGAATATAAATATGGATTATACATCAATATCATCTCCATTAAATCGATAGTAGTATCCGACATTGCAGGATTAACATCGACTCAAATTCGGATAAGAGAAGCAAGGCGGAACATTTATGAAGATCGGCGATGGACAAAACCGAAGAGGTCGGAACACATCATGTCAGAGCCAATACCCCGATTGCTGCGCCTCATTTGAAAGGTGACTTACATGCCCTTCGAGTTTAAAAGGCTGGAAATTCCCGAGGTTATCTTGATAAAGCCCAAGGTCTATAAGGACGATAGAGGATTTTTTCTGGAGACGCATAAAAAAGAGGATATGGAGAAGAACGGAATTAAGGGGGAGTTCGTTCAGGACAACCATTCCGGGTCTGAACGTGGCGTTCTTAGAGGGCTGCATTTTCAAAAAGAGCCCTATGCCCAGGCCAAGATAATCCGATGTACACGAGGCATAATTTACGATGTGTCGGTAGATTTGAGACAGAACTCGCCGACTTTTTCCAGGTACTTGGGATTAGTCCTCTCAGAACATAACAAACATCAGCTTTACGTTCCTAAAGGGTGCGCTCATGGATTTCTGGTCTTAAGCGACGTTGCCGAAGTAGAGTATAAGGTCGACAACGTCTACGCTCCAGAATACGAAGGGGGGTTGATCTGGAGCGATCCTGATGTGGGCGTATCATGGCCCCTCAACGATCCGATCCTTTCGAAAAGAGATTGCCTCTGGCCTACCTTGAAGAACCTGGCTCGGGAAGGTAATTTGTTCTAACTAAAATATAATATCATGAGGTCTTGCGATGAAGGCGTTGATATTGTCCGGAGGACACGGGACGAGGCTGAGGCCCATAACTCACTCTCAACAGAAGCAGCTGATACCGATTGCCAATAAACCGGTCCTTTTCTATGCGATAGAGGATGTGATCGAGGCCGGTGCCGATGATATAGGCATAATCGTCGGCCCAAATAAAGATCAAATCGTTGAAACGGTGGGATCCCGAGAATGGGACGCGAGGATCGAGTTCATATTTCAGGGTGACCCGGCGGGCTTGGCTCATACGATCCTGGTTGCCGAGGATTTTCTTGGCGACGAAGAGTTCATAATGTACCTCGGAGACAACGTCATAAAGGGCGGCATAACCCGTCATTCGGATGCCTTCAGGGATTTAAGCCCTGACTCTCTCGTGCTTTTAACTGAGGTCGAGGATCCCCAGAGGTTCGGCGTCGCCGATCTGGACGAAATGGGCAGGGTGAAGAGGCTGGTGGAGAAGCCAAAAGTACCCACTTCCAACTATGCCCTGGTTGGAATATACTTTTTCAAGCCCTTGATAATCGAAGCCTGCAAGAATATTAAGCCTTCGTGGCGCGGGGAGCTGGAGATTACGGACGCTATACAGTGGTTGATAGATAACGGCCACCGCGTCGAGGCGTCAATCGTCGATGGATGGTGGAAAGACACGGGAAAAGCTGAGGATATTCTTCTGGCGAACCGGCTGATCCTAGATGAGATAACGTCCAAGAATGAGGGGCTTGTCAGAGGGTCCAAGGTATTTGGGAGGGCGATCATAGGGAAGGGGTGTATCATCGAGAACTCAACGATAAAGGGGCCGTGTATCTTGGGCGATGACTGTCGGATCACACGGTCGTATATAGGCCCGTATACATCCATCAATAAGAACTGCGAAATCGTAGGAACCGAGATCGAGGACAGCGTGATAATGGAAGAATGTTCCATATCGAACGCGGGGAGGATTATGGAGAGTCTCGTAGGCAAGAACGTCAACATCAGGGAGAACGGGGGAAGGCCTATGGGACACAGGCTCATAGTCGGAGACAACTCGGACATTGTGTTGTGATTCTTATGAAGGTGCTGGTTACAGGCGGATTGGGGTTTATAGGGAGCAACTTCGTTCGATACTATCTGGATGAGAATCGGGATTCTCAAATCATTAACTTAGATGCCCTTAAATACGGATCCAATCCGGAAAACTTGAAGAGCGTACAAGGCGATGAAAGGTACTCTTTCGTTCGAGGAGACATCACCGACTACAATCTGGTGTCAAGGCTCGTCCGGGATGTGGATATCGTGGTGAACTTCGCAGCGGAGACCCATGTCGACAGGAGCATATCCGATCCCTCCTCTTTTATCGAGAGCAACGTGGTGGGCGTGTTCACAATGCTGGAGGCCTTGAGAAAGAGCAATCCTATGGCCAGGCTGGTCCAGATATCAACGGATGAGGTTTACGGAGATACGTTAAAGGGCTCATTCACAGAGAGCGATCCCCTCAGGCCATCTTCCCCGTATTCCGCTAGCAAAGCCGCTTCAGATGTCTTCGTCCTGGCCTATGCCAGAACTTACGCTCTGCATGCCATGATTACCAGGTGCACCAATAACTATGGTTCATCTCAGTTTCCGGAAAAGCTCATACCAAAGGCCATAATAAGAACTTTGATACAGCTGAAGATCCCAGTCTACGGAACGGGGAAGAACGTCAGGGATTGGATTTGCGTCCGAGACCACTGCAAAGCGATCGAGATGGTGATGGACTCAGGAAGGGCAGGCGAGATATACAATGTATCCTCTGGCGAGGAGAATACGAATTTAGAGGTTGTGGGAAAGATCCTCGGTTGCATGGGCAAAGATGAGACTTCGATTGAGTTCGTAGAGGACCGGCCTGGTCACGATCTGAGGTACAGCCTCGATTCCTCTAAGATCAGGGACGATTTGGGATGGCGTCCCGAGCACGGCTTCAAAGAGGGGATAGAGGAGACGGTCAGATGGTATCTTGAAAACGAAGAGTGGTGGAGGCCCATAGCCGATGGTCGAGTTCTTCATCCAACCCCCTGGAAATTGGAGTGGTGAAGGATGAGGATCTTCGTTACGGGCGGAAGCGGCCTGTTGGGAAGCAAGCTCGCCGAAATCGCTGCAGGTAGAGGGCACGAGGTTTTCTCGGGATATTGCCATCATCTGCCAGAAATGGGCGAGAGGGTTAAGTTCGATCTGGAAAGCCAGGATGAGATCAAAAATAAGGTTATCGAGGTCGATCCAGACGTGGTCTTTCATACCGCTGCCTTAACAGACGTCGATAAGTGCGAGATCGATCGGGAGCTTGCCTGGAAGATAAACGTCCAGGGCACGGAATTGGTCGCAGAGTCCGCCAAAGAACTAGGCGCTTTCGTGGTGTATGCATCGACAGACTACGTTTTTGACGGAACCAGAGGTATGTACAAAGAGGATGACAAGACGCATCCCGTAAACCATTATGGTCTCACGAAGCTTCTAGGGGAGAGGTTCTGCGACTGCATCGCCAGGACCTGCGTCATATATGGGGCAAGGCCTGCCAGCGGGAAGGTCAACTCCGCCCTGTGGCTGATCGAGAAGTTGAAAAACGAAGAACCGGTCAATATAGTGACTGACCAATATATAACGCCTACTTTGAATACCAACCTCGCAAAAATGTTAATTGAAGTAGGTGAAAAGAGGCTCGAGGGAATATATCACATGGCTGGTGCGACTAGGGTGTCCAGATACGCGTTCGCGCTTGAGCTTGCCAGGGTTTTTGGACTTGACGCTGAACTTGTGATCCCCTCCAGAATGATCGATATGAGGTGGAACGCAAGAAGACCCGCAGATTCTTCCCTGGACACTTCCAAAGCTAAAGAGGACTTGGAGGAAATGCCTTGTGACCTGAAG
The DNA here is from genome assembly GCA_964632755.1 of uncultured Methanotrichaceae archaeon. Lineage (GTDB taxonomy): Archaea > Halobacteriota > Methanosarcinia > Methanotrichales > Methanotrichaceae > JAFGMR01. The sequence continues at coordinate 79,529 of CAZWDT010000001.1, read as the reverse complement.
GTGTCCCTCAGAGCTCTCAGAGAAGAGATCGATATGACTGTTTATAAATAATACATGATCTGAACGATTTTCGGAGGATATATTTTGAGCGTACTTGTAACAGGCGGAGCGGGTTTCATCGGATCGAACCTTGTGGAGCACCTGCTGGCTTTGGGCCAGGAGGTTCTCGTTTTGGACGATTTTAGCACGGGCAGCAGGGAGAACCTTGAGGGATTATCGGGAAGCTTTGAGGTCATCGAGTCGGGCTGCGTGAATTTGCTCGACCAGGAGATCAGCCCCAGCGCCATCTATCATCTTGGAATTCCCTCATCTTCGCCGATGTATCAGAGAGACCCCATGTTGGTGGGTGAAGCGATAAACGGGATGATCGCAGTTCTGGAGCTTGCAAAAAAGACCGAGTGCAGAGTTGTTTATGCCTCTACGTCCTCCCTGTACAGCGGCCAAAAGCCTCCCCATAGAGAAGACATGGCGGCTTTGATATCAGACTATTATACCGAGGCTAGGGTCTCTATGGAGCGGATTGCCGAGCTTTATAAGAAGCTCTTTGGCGTATATTCTGTGGGCATGAGGTTCTTTTCGGTATACGGTCCAAAAGAGGGGGCAAAAAAGCAGTATGCAAATATCGTCACCCAGTTTCTCTGGGAGATGATGGAAGATGGATCGCCCGTCATCTACGGGGACGGGAAACAGACTCGCGATTTCGTTTACGTCAAAGATGTGGTGCGTGCGCTGATCTTGGCAATGAACTCAAACTATCACGGAGTTCTCAACGTCGGCACCGGAAAGAGCTGCAGCTTCAACGAGCTGGTCGAAATCCTCGCGAAAAAGATGAATGTGGATATCGAAGCGAAGCATGTTGAAAATCCCATTAAAAATTATGTCCGGCACACTCTCGCCGACACCGCCAAGGCCAAAGAAATCCTCGGTTTTCAATCCCAGCACTCGCTACATGAAGGGATTGAGGGGCTGATGGATTATTACGGCAAATCAAAATAATATTAACTTTCAAAAATCAGGACCATCTCATTGGGGCTTTGTGAGGCTGAAGGATGAAATGGAGGGGTGGTCGGGGAAGGATCGTCGTGAGATTCGTCCATGTATGATCAGCGTGGTGATCCCTAACTACAACGGGAGGCGTTACCTGGATGGATGCCTCTCCTCGCTATCGGTCCAGACCTATGGGAATTTCGAGATAATTCTGGTCGACAACGGATCCTCTGACGGAAGCGCGGAATACGTGGCGGAGAGGTTTCCGGAGATCAGGATCGTCAAAAATGAAGAGAACTTGGGATTTGCAGGTGGCGTCAACTCCGGCATCAGGCATGCCGGGGGAGAACTCATTCTAACTCTGAATAACGACACCAGAGCGGACAGAAATTTGATCAAGAATCTGGCTGATGCGATGGATTCTGACGGGACGGTGGGGATGTGCGCCTCCAAGATGCTCTTTTGCGATGGAAGGATAAACTCCACGGGGATTTGTCTGTCCAGGAGCGGCGCTGCCTGGGATAGGGGGATGGCCGAGGAGGACGTGGGGCAGTACGACGGGGTCGATGAGGTCTTCGGCCCGTCGGCTGGGTCCGGTTTGTACCGAAGGGAGATGCTGAACGAGATCGGCCTTTTTGATGAGGATTTCTTCATGTACATGGAGGACGTCGACCTCGCCTTTCGGGCGAGGCTCGCCGGATGGAGATGCCTCTACGTTCCAAGCGCGAAGGTGCACCACATTCATGGCGGAACTGCGGGATTTGGGTCGGATCTATCCGTCTATTATGGAAACAGGAACATCGTCTGGTATCCGATCAAGGATTTTCCGACGAGGCTTTTAATCTCGTCTCTTCCCTGGATCGTGGGCCGCAACCTCGCGGTCATCCCTTACTACGCGCTTCGAGGGCAGTGCAGGACAATACTCAGATCCAAGATTGATGCAGCAAGGGGCGTTCCTTTGATGCTTAGAAAGCGCAAAGAGGTTTTGCGCAGGGTTTCCGAGAGGGAGATAAGCAAACATATAAGGACGTGGAGCGAGATCAGGGAGCCTTAAAATGTGGGCAATAGAGTACAGGGAACTGATAAGGATATTGACCGTAAGCGATCTCAAGGTGAAGTATCAGAGCTCGGTCCTGGGATTCGCTTGGTCTCTCCTAAATCCGCTCTTGATGATGCTGGTCCTCTACTTCGTCTTCAGCAACGTCTTCAGGTTTGAGGATAAAAACTTCGCGCTCTATCTGCTGATTGGTATAATAAGCTGGCGATTTTTTGCTAATGCCACCATGTCCTCCATGACCTCCATCGTCGGAAGGCCGAGCCTCGTCACCAAGGTGTATGTGCCTCGAGAAGTTCTGGTCTTGAGCAGCGTCCTCTCCAGCTTCATAAGCTCGATCCTGGAGTTCATGGTGCTCATCCCATTGCTCCTCTTCTTTGGCATGGATCTGAGCATCAACTTAGCATTTTTTCCTATTATACACTTGATTAACTTGCTTCTGGTCTACGGCATCAGCCTGATCTTGGCAGCTCTCTACGTCTACTACAGGGATCTCAATCAGATATGGGACGTCCTTTTGCAGGCGGGCTTCTTCCTCTCGCCGATAGTCTACCCGATATCGATCGTCCCGGAAAAGTATCTGAGCTATTATATGATGAATCCGATAACCATCATTCTAGGGATGTATCGTGAATCTTTGCTTTATTCGGAGGCGCCTTCGGCAGCGGAGATGGTCTTCACTTTTGTGGCTGGTGGACTGATGCTCCTCGTAGGGACTCTTGTCTTCAGGCGTCTTGAGCGGAATTTTGCAGAGGAGATCTGATCAGAATGAAACTCTCCTCCATCAAGCTATCCGAGATCAAGCTGATCGACGAGCTAGCAAACGGCGCTCGCGGCAGGGACGAGGCCATCCTGGTGGAGGGCCTCTCGAAGAGGTTTCGGATCCCCCATGAAAAGAAGGCCACCTTCTACGACCACCTGGTGGGAGTGGTCAAGGGCGGACGCTATTCTTACGAGGAGTTCTGGGCGTTGAAGGACGTCAGCTTCTCGGTCGGCCGGGGGGAGACTTTCGGGGTGATAGGCCCAAACGGCTGCGGAAAGAGCACCCTCCTCAAGATCCTGGCGGGAGTCCTATATCCGGAGGCGGGAAGGGTGAAGATCGAGGGGAAGATCGCGCCCTTCCTGGAGCTGGGCGTCGGTTTCCATCCAGAGCTGTCCGCCGTTGAGAACATACGCCTCTACGGCGCCATAATGGGTCTCACCCGGCGGGAGATCGAGGGAAAGCGCGAGGAGATCCTGGAGTTCTCAGAGCTGAAGCGCTTTGAGAACATGAAGCTGAAGAACTTCTCCTCCGGTATGTACGTAAAGCTCGCCTTCTCGACGGCTATCCAGACCGACCCGGACGTACTCCTGGTGGACGAGGTCCTCTCGGTGGGGGATGAGGCCTTCCAGAAGAAGTGCGCGAAGAAGATCGAGGAGATCCGCCGGGCCGGGAAGACGATTGTCTTCGTCTCTCACGCCCTCGGGACGGTAAAGAATTTATGCGATAGATGCTTGCTTCTGGATGAAGGGCAGGTTGTGCTGATGGGTGAGGCTGAAAGGGCGGTTGAGGAGTATATGAAGCTATTAGATTATAGGAATAGTAAAAGAGAGATATGATGGGTGGACAGGCTATCCTAAATCGGGAATTAATAGCTAAGACTTATATTATCGGAGATGGAATTGAAATAGGTGCCCTGCACAATCCGTTAAATGTTCCCAAATCGGCGAAGGTGAAATTCGTTGATAGGATGTGTGTGGATGATCTCAGAAAACAATACCCCGAGTTAGGTGAATTTAATCTGGTAAATGTTGATATAATTGATGATGGCGAAGTTCTTGGAACTATCAGAAATTCGACACAAGATTTTGTCATAGCGAACCACTTCCTAGAACACTGCCAAGATCCAATTAAAGCAATTGAGAATATGTTGAGGATTCTTAGGACTGATGGGATACTTTATCTGGCGATTCCAGATAAGAGATATACTTTCGATTGCGATCGTCCTATAACACCTATTGAACATCTTTTGAAGGATTATGCAGAAAGTCCGAATTGGTCTAAAAGGTCGCATTTTGAAGATTGGGTAAAATATATCGACAAAATTAAAGATGATGCCGATGCAGAGGTGCGCGTAAATTATTTGATGAATATGGGTTATAGTATCCATTATCATGTGTGGACACAATTAGAATTATTTGATTTGATTATATTTATAAATAGAAATCTTAATTTTAAATTTGAGATACAATGCGCATTCGCAAATGAGATCGAGGTCGTATTTGTATTAAGACATAAGTAGGCAAGTGTTTAATTTCCAAAATAACATATCAATATTTAAATCATCCATATAATTTATAAGTTGAGATCGAAAAATCCTCTTTATCTCGTGATAGATTCGGATTATAATACGGGTCATTGTCCAGCAGATCGCCCCATTTCTCCCTCATGAAAGCGACCTCTCGCAAGAATCTTTGTTGCTTCTCTGGGGTATCTTCATGTCCCCTGCTCAACGACTCATGGTGATACATCTCTGCATAAGGCGTGTAGACTATTAAATATCCGTTTTTTCTCAGTTCTAAGCAGTAATCTATGTCGTTGAACGCAACGGCCAGATTTTTCTCGTCGAGGCCTCCCACTTTTTCGAATATGGATTTCCTTGTCATCATACATGCGGCGGTAACCGCACCAGAGTTTTGTATTATCTGAATTCGTGTAAAGTATCCAGGGTGGCATCTTGGAAAATGCCTATGGGCATGGCCTGCGATCGGGGGGTTGCCGATGATGCCCGTAACAACCCCGGCGTGCTGAATGGTGTCGTTGGGATATAACAGCTTAGCTCCAACAGCGCCGACTCCATCTCTTTGAATATGCTCGAGCATTGCAGAAAGCCATTCTGAACTCATGACTTCTATATCGTTATTCAAGAACAATATATATTCCGAATTCGCTTTTGAGACTGCATAGTTATTTATTGAAGAATAATTAAATGGATGTTCATAATTTAAGATTTTAATTTTCACATTTTTCTCAAGATCAGCATAATACTTATGTGTGACCTCTTCTTCGCTTCGATTATCCACTATTATAATTTCATAGTTATGGTATTCTGTATTGTTGATGATGGAATTGACGCAGGTTTTTAGAACTTCAACTTTATCTTTTGTTGGGATGACGATCGTCACCTTAGGGTTCTCATCCGATATCTTGTATTTAACTCTATATACTCCATCTGCGAGGCCTGAAAAAACACCATCAATATCGATCCCTCTCCTCTCCATTGCATCTTTCAACGCTTTTTTCCCTGCGATGTAAGCATAGGGCTTTGCCTGACAAGAAGACGCCGCAGATTCTGGTATTATCCTCCAATGATAGAGTATTTTTGAAATATGTGCAATTCTATCATTGTCGATTTGCTCAATAACCCTCAGGAACAGGTCGTAATCCTGAGATCCATCATATCCGCGTCTAAATCCCCCCACATCGTCTACAACGCTCTTTCTGATCACGGAAAGATGACAGAGATAGTTGCATGACAGGAACATGTCCGGGGACCAATCCGGCTTAAAGAAGGGGTCCAGTCTCTTCCCCGTTTCGTCAATCTTATCCTCATCAGAGTAAATGTAATCCAGCTCTGGGTTTTCGTTCAGCAGCTTAACGACTTCATATAAGGCGAAAGGAGCAAACTCGTCGTCGTGATCTAAAAACGCCACGAACTCCCCGGTGGCCAAAGACAACGCTTCGTTGGAGTTTCCGGCTATACCCCTATTTTCCGATAGGAACTTGACCTTGATCCTCGGATCGGCCTTTGCGTACTCCTCGATGACCTTCTTTACATGAGGTTTTTCGGATCTCCCATCTGCGATGCAAAGCTCCCAGTTCTCGTATATCTGGCTCGAGGCGGATTCGATGGCCAGCCTCAGCCACCTCTCATCGGTATTCCAGACAGGCGTTATGATGCTGATTTTTGGCTTATATTTTAACGATAGAGCCGCTTTTCTAAGCTTATCAAGCTCCTTATGGGAGGGCTCATTCTTAAGGCGCCAGAGGTGATATCTGTCCTTCAGGTTCGAGCTTGAGAATGCCTGGAGATATATCTCTCCATCGATCAGCTTTTCAGATCTGTAGAGCCTCAAGTCGCAGTACTTCGCTTTGGGATCAAACCAGACGGCGGCATGAGGTTCGCCGTTGGATTTAAGGTCGAAGAGAACGGTCCCATTCGGTATCTTCTTTATGGGCTTAAACTTGAATGAGGTATAATCATTATCTTTAATCGCGTGGCCTTTTACTTTGGCCTTTCTTATAACAGGTCCATCCGGGGAGATTTTCAGGTTCAAGGTCAGATCCGCGTTTGTTCTCCTGTATGTTGCCGTGAATATCCTTATATCGTTTATTCCCTCTGCGGGAAACGCGAACTCGCCGGATAGGCCTTCTTCCAGGGATAGGGGGATGCAGCTCGAAGTGTTCAACTTATTTGTTTCGAAGAGAGGGACGTTCAGGTCATCCTTCAAGAAAGGTATCTTTGACGACAGTTTCCCCTTGATCCTGAAAGAAAAGCTTCTGATGCCCTCGTTCATCAGGATCCTGCCGCCTTCCAGCCCTAGATCATAGTACCTTCGCCGCCTCGTGCCAAGCGGCATTCCTCGCTCCACAAATCCGCTGTGATATCTCATTAAAAGTTGCCACAGCATGCTTCGTCGCATCTCGGAGATCTCTTTTTCCAGCCTCTGGGCTTGGCTCTCAGACTGCCTGAGCAGGTTTTTAAGCTCGTAGATCCTGCCGTCTCGCTCGGATGCCGTCAGGTTCAGCTCATTTATCCTTTCTTGGGCCTTCTGCAGCTCGCGGTCCATCTCGTAGATCCTGCCGTCCCGCTCGAACGCCGTCTGATTCAGCTCATTAATCCTTCCTTGGGCCTTCTGCAGCTCGCGGTCCATCTCGTAGATCCTGCCGTCTCGCTCGGACGCCGTCAGGTTCAGTTCTTTTATCCTTCCTTGGGCCTTCTGCAGCTCGCCGTCTATCTCGTAGATCCTGCCGTCCCGCTCGGATACCGTCTGGTTCAGTTCATTTATCCTTCCTTGGGCCTTCTGCAGCTCGCGGTCCATCTCGTAGATCCTGCCGTCTCGCTCGGACGCCGTCAGGTTCAGTTCTTTTATCCTTCCTTGGGCCTTCTGCAGCTCGCCGTCTATCTCGTAGATCCTGCCGTCTCGCTCGAACGCCGTCTGATTCAGCTCATTTATCCTTCCTTGGGCCTTCTGCAGCTCGCGGTCCATCTCGTTGATCTTGCCGTCTCGCTCGGATACATCCCGGTTCAAGGCTCTGATTAACTCTAACGCCTCCTTATGTTCCGCGCAAATTTCGGCGATTTCGCGTTTCTTGTGCGTTTCATGCTCATTCAGCAGGTCCTCTACCGTCCGATTGAAGATCTCTTTTAAATCCGCCTCTGGGACCGGCTCATTCATCGGGTTTTTGCTGGGCTTAGCCCTCAAGACGAACTGGTAGACGTCAGAGTTGGGGAGCGCCTCGATGAACTTAAATAGCTCTCTTGGAACCTCCCCCAAATCCCTTCCAAGCTCCGTACTCCCCACGGGAATTCGCGTGGTATGGACGTCGGTTATGGAGTAGTCGCCATCGGTGAGAAGGTCCACGACGTTTTTAAACCCGAAGAACCTCAAGTGGGTCTGGTCCAGAAGGCCAACGGGGGTGTATCTGAAATCGCCCTTCAACAAGCTCAGGAGGACGTCCCCATGGCAGACGTTTGGGATGGAGACCACGATGCACCCATCCGGCTTAAGATATTCTCGGACTTTCTCCAACATATCTGCTGGGCTCTTGAGGTGCTCGAGAACGTCCCCCAGGATTGCAACGTCGATAGAAGATGGCCCGAGGTATTCGTCCAGGTCAATGGCTTCGACGTCCCCTGTTATCATCAGATCGCAGTACTCTTCGGCAATGCTGGCAGCCTCTTCGTCGATCTCGACGCCAATGACGTGATTTCCCATATCCCTTAGTATCTTAGTTAAATATCCGGTGGAGGTTCCTACTTCCAGTATTAAGTTATTGCTTCCAGTAAGCTCGGCGGTCAGTGTCCAACTGTTGTTTTTATTTGTTAGGTTTATTAGAGGCGGTTCATACCTTTTGGATCTCAATTTTTCGGCCATCTCTTTCTCGTGCCCCTCCTGGATATTTATGACGGTTTTCATATCAATGCCCATCTATCTCCCTCAGCTCAATAAGGCATTTTCATCGGCGGATCGCCGATAAAGCAAAGGCCGGTCCGTTGGGATGTTGTGGGTGATCAAAGCCCACTTGAATATCGTCGAATCCAAAGTGCTCGACGCAGGTTAATATACCCTCGCGGGTCATCCAGTTGCTGAATGCGTCGCTTCCGCCGCAAAAGCCCATCGAATCGAGAGCTTTATCGTATTCGTATCTGTGCAGCTCATACCGAAAACCATCAAACTCAATCGTCGTGCTGCCAAATTTATTCTCTGGGATTAAGGGATTTTTAGATATAAGCGTTTGGTCATAGTAATGTGTCCAGATGAACATCTTATCCGTAACCTTGGCAAGCAGAGCGATCAGTTCGACGGGATTCTTCATATGATAGAGCACGCCTGAAGCGATCGCGACGTCGAACTCCGTATGGTTGCCTTTAAGGTACTCGATAAAATCGCCAACAAGGAAATGCGTTCTTTTTAGCCCCAGAATCTCCTTGGCGATCAAGCACTTCAGATACGCGCGGGTATTCGCCTCGATCGAAAGAATTGAAGCCGCTCCCAGGCGCTCAAGCATGTAAGTGTGTCCGCCTTCCAGTGGGCCGAGCTCCAATATCTTTTTGCCTTTCATCCCACCAAGCGACTCTGCGGCCCATGATATACGCGCATCTTCAAAGAGCTGACTTGATCCCGCATTCAGGTATGCAAATGGTTCAGGGAATTTTGAAGCCCATTCTCCCTTAAAGATGTCAATCGCGTTCTGGGGATTTGGGGCAGACTTAACGTACTGATCGAGGACGAGGCTTCGGACCTGAATTTGGCTTTGCCCGGCCATATGCTCGTCTTTTTCGCTTGAAATCGATTTACTAGCGGAATCGCCTACAATCATCCCAGACGACGGTCTTGAAGCTGGTTTTAATTTAGCTTTTACCGAGCTCAATAATCTCCTCAAGTATCATCTCCCCTAGGCATCATAAAATTTATAAATATTATCTCTTATTTTTCAGCGCTATTCGATGATCCTCCCTTCACGAAGATCAGACCCGTTCAGCCTATCGAATCTATTCAACTTCCGTCCCGAATTAGACGCAGGTCACTTAAGTATCTTACTATTTCAACGGCATGAAAGACGAAGATTGTCCGTCTTTCAAACCGTTGGATCTCGTGCCAATTGTTCCATTATGCGAAATGTGGGGTTAAGACAATACCCGGTCCAAGAGACCATTACTCCCAAAGTAAGCTCTAAAGGTTAAATCGCCATCTACGGGCGTGTGGTTCTTGTATGCAGATCCTTCTTTATAAATATCATCACCATTGTACCATACAGTTATCGCGTTACCTGGGAGGGAATCTGGGGACTCTATGAAAAAATAATACGATTTACCTTTCGAATCTTGAATCTTCGGGAAGCTAAAGCGATGATACTGATTGTTGGCAATTTCAGCCGCGTTCAATTTGATTGTGACAATATCTGGGGACGAGGGGGACGCTCTTAAATGAAATATAGTATCTTTAGTATTTAATCTATCGTAAGTGGCTAAATTTAAATCGATTCTATTTAAATCTGAAAATGGCGCAATAAAGGTTTGTCCAATAATAATGTCTCCAAAAATCTCTCCCGCTGGTTGGTTAGCATTATCTTGGGCGACGCCTATCTGGCTTGATACGCCAAATAATATCATTGCAGATATGATCAAAATGAAAATTATTATGACTGGCAAGGACAGCTCCATTTTTGATATTAATGGCAGATCTTTGCGAGGACTGACCGAAAAATCATTTAATTCCCGTTTGAGATCTATGATCCACAGTATTAATATGGATGTAATTAATGTGGATAGAACTGTGGCGAACCTCCCTTCGATGGGGACTATTGGAACGTACTCTCTTAAAACATAGTCGATATTATTTACCCACATCATAGGATAAAAGTAAAATAATCCTAAAATTGTAAAAGTAAAGAAGTAGCTAAATCTACTGTGGAAATTATCAAGTACCAAGAGAATTGGCGGGATTAGGAGCATCCACCATTGGGGATTAGTATACACAGCTGCGAAGAACCAGGCTATACTAGAAAAAGAATAAAAAATGAAATACTTATTGTCGATATAACACTCGGTGGGCTTATTTACTAAATTATATAATAGATCATATAATATTATAATATATCCAAGTAACCAAATTGAAATGTTATGTAATGGTGGCAAATAAAGTGGTGCTATCTGTAAATTTAATAACAAGCCAGATTCACCAAGAAACATTACATCGACAAACCATCTTGCATATGGAATCCAGGCAAGAAAAGCTGCAAAAATAAAAGTAAATATCAAACCAATTATGCAAGTATATATCTTAACGATATTCTCCATCGCATTCTTTAAAATAAGAATATAAAATACTATATATACTGGAAATAACAATCCGCCATATGTTTTAAAAGCCATCGAGCATCCTAGTGAGATCGTAGCTAAAAACAATAAAAGCAAGTGCCTATCACTAACAAAGCTCCTTAAGAAAAATACCATAGATATAAATATAAGGAGTACACAAAAAACGTCCGTTTGCCCCATGACTATTACGCTTATAAATGCAAATGGCCCATAACAAATTAGACATAGCCATTTATTCCTGAGAGCATGGTGAGAGATCCCCACTAGCATAAATAATGCCAATAAGTATGGTATCATATTCCAAAAAGGGTAAAAACAAGGGACTGTATTTGGATCTAAGGTGCCCCAAGTGCTTAAATCGCAATTATATAAATAAGAACCTAGCCTGAGCCATATGCTTTGGAGAATATAAAACCCAGGGGGATGCATTGCATGTACCAAATCCGGTTGGGACAATTCTGTAGCAACAAATCTGTAGACATCAAAATCATCGACTGCAACGATCTTGGCAAAATAATTTAATCCCAAGAAGTCGACATGCTTCGGAAGCGTAGCCAAATAACAATAAAAAGCAGATAAAACAATTAATAAAATAGTTAATATCGGCATACTCCTATCGCGTATTCTAATAATTCCCACCATCGGCACACCCCTCCATCAATTTTATAATTTATAGACTCTTTGGACTTGGCTGGTCTACCTATCTTATGTTGTTGAGCAAGGAGCAACAACAGTGGTCATAAGCTCCTCGATCGTCAAAATATGATCGGTTAATTTCGTGGCCATGGCTGGAGATCTCTTTTTCCAATGTCACCGTCCGCTATTATCCTCGACGCGAACTGATTTGAGAGGTCGCATCAAGTTGCAGATGGCATGCCCCCAAACACGAGATGCTCTCAGCATCTCAGCCTCTTTGGAGAATGATAGGGTCTTTCGAACCATTCGACCGTTCATCTGGCTGGAGGTCGGATTTGTTCTCTCTACAATGGCCGTATTACGTCCCCACAGATCACTAACTTCTTCTTGATCTCCATAGACCACCCTATCTGCGATGCCGGTCAGTCGCTCACCCGAACGATGTTTCGTCACTTGAATGCATCTCCACTTGGTCTGTGGTCCTTTGATTCCAGCAAAACGAACCCGGCAAAACTTCTCGATTCGCCTTCATTGCTATCTCCAAACTCATTATACAATGGATATTTATATAAACTTAATTTTGATATGTCATCTGGACTATGAACTCCCTTATCGCCGATATCATATACTCCACCATCTCAGCGCTCAGCCCCGGGTAGACCCCTATCCAGAAGAGGTCCCTCATCACGCGATCGGTATTATCGAGGGTGCCTGCAACCCGAGATCGGATACCCCGATAGGCAGGCTGCCTTGTAAGGTTGCCCCCAAATAGCATCCTCGTAGCTATCAGCCCTGCCTCCAGATGTCCCACCATATCGTCCCTGGCGAAGGGGGCATCCTCTCTCACGAGCATGGGAAAGCCAAACCAGCTCGGCTCAGAGCCCAGCGTCGCCCGGGGAAGATCCAGATACTGCGCGAGCTCCCTCAACCCCTCGTGGAGCATCCTGAAGTTCTCCTGCCTTCTGCTGATGAAATCCGGGAGCTTCTTCAGCTGTTCTACGCCAATTGCGGCCTGAAGATCGGTTGCCTTCAGGTTGTAGCCCACGTGGGAGTATATGTACTTATGATCGTATCCGAAGGGAAGCTCCCCCTTCTGCCAGGAGAAGCGTTTGCCGCAGGAGTTGTCGATTCCAGGCTCGCACCAGCAGTCCCTGCCCCAGTCCCTGAAGGAGAGGATTATCCTTCGAAGCAGGGGGTCGTCGGTCAGGACCGCCCCGCCCTCGCCCATGGTTATGTGATGCGGTGGGTAGAAGCTGCAGGTTGCGATATCGCCAAACGTCCCCGTGTACCGCCCCCGGTAGCGCGAACCAAGCGCGTCGCAGTTGTCCTCGATGAGCCAGAGGTCATGGTCCTCTGCAACCTCGGCTATCCCTTCGACGTCGAAGGGGTTTCCAAGAGTATGGGGGAGGAAGATCGCCTTCGTCCTATCGCCAACGGCCTCCAGCACATCCTCGGCGGTCGCGTTGTAGGTCCCTAGCTCCACATCGACGAATACCGGCACCAGGTTGTTCTGAATGATGGGGTTGAGCGTTGTTGGAAAGCCGCATGCTGTGGTGATCACCTCGTCTCCGGGAGAAAGCCTCTTATCGCCGAGGAGGGGGGACGTCAAGGCCGAGACTGCAAGCAGATTTGCCGACGATCCAGAGTTCGTGAGCATGCAGTATCGGGAATTCAGGAATGATGCGAGTCCCTCCTCGAACTGGAGGGCAACCTCTCCTGCGGTAAGCCAGAAGTCGAGGGAGGCATCCACAAGGCTGATCATCTCCCTCTCGTCGTAGACCCTTCCCCCGTAGTTGACCCTGCTCTCTCTCGGGATGAACGGCTTGCGCTCCCTTAAGGCGAAGAGCTCTCTTACCCTCTCGTAGATCTCCTCCCTGATCTCGCCTTCCGTCCTCATTCAAGCATCTCCAATGTCATCATCGCTCTCAGCTCTTCGCGGGGCAGGGCGGGATCCTGATCCTCCAGGGGCCGGTTGACCGAGAGCTTTGGCGTGACTAGCGACCTTTGGTCGATTGCAACCTCGAGGAATCTGGGGAGTCGATCCTGGAAGAGCCAATTGAAGGCCTCCTCGACCTTGGATTCGATGCTTACCCTCTTCGCCGGTATGCCGTAGGCCTTGGCGACATTGACGAAGTCAGGGCTGCTGTATCCAACGACCGTTGACTGGAGCCTCCCCTCGAAGTACTGCTCCTGAAACTGCCTCACCATCCCGTAGCAGCGGTTGTTTATAAGGATGATCTTGATCGGGAGCCGATGATGAAATACCGTCTGGAGCTCCTGGATGTTGATCTGGAACCCGCCGTCTCCCGCGATCACGACCACCGGTGCGCCTGGACGGGCGAAGCTGGCGCCTATGGCCATGGGGAGGGCTGAACCCATGCAGGCCATCCCGCCTTCCGTCAGGAACCTCTGCGAGCGGCGCACCAACAACGACTGGGCGGCCCACATCTGTATCTGGCCCACGTCGACGGAGATGATCGCCGCTTCCGGCAGATAGCAAGATAGCTTATTCATCAGGCGATTGGGATCAATCCCGTCCCCGTCTCCTTCTCCTCCTCCGTCTCCTCGTGGCGGCGGGAAGTGGGGAAAACGCGCCTTGTACCCATCTATGACCTCCCTCCAGGCGCTGACCCGTCCACCGTCGACGGAAGGCTCGAGCGAGTTAAGTGCAGAAAGGAAGGCCGAAATATCGCAATTGAAGGCGAGATCCGGCTTTACCTTGCTTCCAAGCTCAAAGGGATCGATATCCACATGGACGATCCTCGCCCCCCGGGCGAAGGTATCTGGCCTCGTCCCGGTCTGTCTTGTGTCAAGCCTGGTTCCAAGGGCGATGAGCAGGTCGCAGTTGGCAATCGCGAGGTTGGCATAGCGGTTTCCATACGTGCCTATCATGCCTGCGTAGCACGGATGGTCGTGGGGAAAGGAGTCGAGCCCCATGAGAGAGCAGACAACGGGAATCCCCGTCCGGAAGACGAGCTCTTCAAGATCCCCTACGGCCTCGGCGATGCGCACGCCGCCGCCTGCGAGTATCACCGGCCGGGAGGCCTCTCTCAAGAGCTCGATGATCTGGACAAGGCCTTCGCCCAACGGCTCCGGTCCGTCGACCGCCTCCTCGAAGCCCTCCAGGGTGGCTGGATCCACCTCCGCTCGCTGGATGTCGAGGGGTATATCGAGAAGCACAGGGCCTCTGCGGCCTTCCATCGCCAGATGCGAGGCCCTTTCCAGGTGGTATCTGATGCGGTCCTCATCCGTCACGAGGACGGCCTCCTTTGTGATGGGGCGGACGATCTCTACGATATCCGTCTCCTGGAAGCCCACCTGCCTCACCGGTCGGTCGAACTTGAACTCGTAGGTGTTCACCTGGCCGGTGATGAATAGCGTTGGGACCGAGTCGAAGAAGCAGCTTCCAATGCCTGTTATCATATTGGTGGCACCCGGTCCGCTCGTCGCCATGGCAACGCCGAGCGTCCCCCTGACTCGGGCGTACCCCTCAGCTGCCATGGCTGCGGCCATCTCGTGATGCATGGAGACCACGATTGGATTGGAGCGGCCGTATAGCGAGTCGAGGAGATGGGCGAGAGCCCCTCCGCAGACCTCGAAGATGTGAGTCACCCCTTGAGACTCGATGAACTCGACGACATAGTTGGATAGCTTCATCTCCCCTCCAGCATCTCGATCTTGGCGGCGTGCGCTTCTCGATGAAGGAAGAAGAAGTTGGTCTCAGTGGTATCCTCATCCATGCAGCAAAACTCCTTCAGGCGATCTCTTTGAACGGTAAAGCAGCGGTAGCCAAGGCCTTCCAAGAGCTCGATTATCCGATTTGGATGGTATCCGAAGTGCGCGGACCACTTTCTCAGCATCTCCGCCCAGATGACTGGCCGAGAGCGCTCGATCGCTTTCTGGGCGCCTTGGATGACAAAGAGCTCCCCTCCTTCTACATCGCACTTTATGAAATCGAGCGGCGCTTCCCCCAAGATATCGTCGAGCTTCCTCGTAATACAAGCGGTCTCCATCACCCCCTCTCCGGCGTTGAGGTTGGCAGCGGATGCGTTTGCGGAGTCCCCTGCCCTCATGTAGAGGATTGCTTTGCCGTCTCCATTGGAGAGGGCGATTGCAAAAGCCTTGACGTTCTCGATCTCGTTTCGCTCTATATTTCTCCTCAGCCATTCGAAGGTCGGAGGAACGGGCTCGAATGCGAGGATTCGGGCCGTTGGATTCTGCTTTGCTACGTTCAGGGAGAACCAGCCGATGTTTGCCCCAACGTCTGCTACAGTCGAGCCAGGATCGATCAATCTAAGCGCCATCTCCATCTCCGGCCTCTCGTACGATCCGAAGTTGAGAATCTCGAAGGGTGCGGCCCTGCGGTCGATCAAAGGGCAGATCATATCGATTCCGGCGGTTCTGGAGGTTATTATCAGGCAACCGTCCGCGATCTCGATCGAGCGGATATCGCAATCCTCGATGAAGCTTGCGTACTCCAGAAGGAGGGCGTGGTACTCTTGCATCCGGTCGATGTACTCCTGCTTCTCCAGTCTTCCCCTCCTATACTCATCCCTTGCCTCAAATAAGCTCATCGTAACTCCCTACCGTCCTTCTAAGCCCCGCATCGAGGGATGTATTGGGACTCCAGCCCAGCGCCCGGGCCTTGGAGATGTCGGGAGATATGCTCTCAACAGGGCTTCTTATGTATGGGCCTGTCGGCCTTCCCATGACCACCTTGCGTGGGGGGAAGAGTTCGGCGAGCCTCTCTGCCAGCTCGCGCACAGAGAGGTCGAACCGGTCGTCGCCGATGTTGTACGCCTCTCCCGGCACTCCCTTGAGGAGCACTGCGAACAGGCCGGATACGGCGTCGGCCAGGTAGCAGAAGGATCTCCTCGCACTTCCGTCGCTCTTCAATGTGATGTCCCTTCCTGCAACCACATCGGCGACGAGATCTGCCTGTACACGACCGTCGTCGGCGCGCATCCCAGGGCCGTATGTGTGGAATAGTCGAGCGATCACCGTCGGGACCCCATGCTGATGGAACCACGAGACGCAGATGTTCTCACCCATCCTCTTCCCCTCCGCGTAGCACGATCTTGCGTCCAGCGGATCCAGGTAACCATAATCCGCCTCATTGACGCGTCCATTAACGCGGCCGTATACCTCGCTGCTGCTGATGAAGAGAAAGCCTTGCAGAGACCTCTTTGCAGTGAGCATCAGGAGGTTGTACGTTCCAATGACGTTTGCTGCAAGCGTTCCCACGGGGTCGAGGCCGTAGTATCGAGGGCTTGCTTGGCTTGCGGCATGAATTATGTAGTCGACATCCTCCAGGTTCAGAGGCTTCGCCACATCTTGTATCACGAGCTTCGGCCCCCTTTTGAGCTCCGCGAAGCGACGCTTGGCCCTATTGCCGTCTCGGACAAGGCCTACGACGTCAATGTCTGCGCCTTCTTGATCGAGGCGGAGCAACGTCTCGACAATGTACGACCCGATGAAGCCGGATGCGCCGGTTATCAGGACCGTTGACCCATCGAACTTGGACCAGGGGAGCTTGGCGGAGAGTATCGCCTCCAGGTCCTCCTCCACGATCTCCCTCAGCGGCATCGAACCTCGCCATATCTCATCATTGGATCCCATCCCCATCGATCAGTCGAACCCGTACTCCCTCTCCACTAAGTACATTGGCCGCTGCTTCACCTCGTCGTAGATCCTCTCGATATATATGCCCATGATCCCTAGAAGGAGGAAGAGTATGCCAAAGAGGAACAGCACGATGATCAGCGTGCTGTAGTATCCCGGCACGACCTGCCCGTAGACGAGGAAGAGGATTATCTCCACGAAGATGCCGGCAAAGGATGCTAGCGAGACGAGTATTCCCATGGCGATTGCGAGCTTGAGGGGCAGGTAGGAGAAGGAGAAGATCCCGTTCGTGGCCGTTGTGATGGCTGTTGCGATATCTGCCTTGGACTCGCCGGCGAAGCGGGCCGGCCGCTCGAATGGGATTCCCGTCTGCTTGAACCCTGTCCAGGCAACGATCCCCCTGATGAAGCGGTTCCTCTCCGGCATTTTGTTAAGTATCGAGTAGACCTTTCTGTCCATGAGGCGAAACTCGGTTACGTTTTGGGGAATGGTCCGGCCCGCAAGCAAGTATATCACCCTGTAGGCGTTTTTGTAGAGGAACTTTCTCCAGAGGGATACGCCTTCTCGCCTCTTGATTATGGCATAGACGACGTCGAAGCCCGCTTCCCACATCTCGACGAACTGGGGGATCATCTCCGGAGGGTCCTGAAGGTCGGCGCACATCATCACAGCGGCGTCCCCGCGGGCGTACATCAGTCCAGCGGTGATGGCTCCCTCATAGCCGAAGTTGCGGGAGAGCTGGACTACCTTGAAGCGAGGGTCCTCTTGGCAGAGGGCAAGAAGCCTCTCCAGCGTGGAATCGATCGAGCCGTTCTCGACGATAATGACCTCGAACGCGTGGTCGGGCAGGCCATCCATCGTGGCCCTCAGCCGTCGGCCCAGTTCGTCGATGCCCTCCTCCTCGTTGAAGGCGGGGATGACGATGCTTATGAGCTTCGACACCGGCTCAAACCCTCCTCAAGAACTCCTCATACCAGCGTATCGTCTCATCGAGCCCCTCTTGAAGCGTGTAGCTGGGCTGCCAGCCAAGGACGTCCCTCGCCTTGGCGGCCGATAGGTACTGATGCCTGATCTCGTTTGAGGCCTTGCCCAGCACATGGGGCCTGACGTCTCCCCCCATCTGTGTGATTATCTCATCGACGAGCTCGATGACGGAGAGAGGCCTCTCGTTGCTGAAGTTGAAGGCCTCCCCGTGGATCTTTCGCTCATTCATCCCCTCGGCGAGCGCTATATATGCCTTGACTCCGTCCAAGACGTAGAAGTAGTCCCTTACGAGCAAGCCGTCGCTCCTTATGACCGGCCTCTCTCCGTTCATCAATGAGCGGATGGTGCCGGGCACGATCCGGTTGAAGTTGAGATCGCCTCCCCCATAGAGGTTGCCGCATCTAGTTATGCAGACGGGAAGGCCATATGTATGGTAATAAGCCTGGCAGATCAGGTCTGCACAGCTCTTGGATACGTCGTATGGATGCCTTCCCTCTAAGGGCGTCCTCTCATCGTAGGGAAGGATCTCCTGTGATCCATAGGCTTTGTCGCTTGAGGCAACTATCACCCGGCTGACCAGGCTCGATCTGCGAGCGGCCTCGAGGATGTTCCAGGTACCCAAAATGTTGGTCTCGAAGGTGGAAAGGGGGCTTCTGTTGGCTATGGTCACTATTGTCTGGGCCGCGAGGTGGAAGATGGAGTCCACCTCATACTCGTTCAGAGTCCTCTCCAGGAGGCGTTCGTCCTCCACCTCCCCCCTCACCACGGTCATCCTTTCCGAGATGCCCGAGAGATAGAGGTTCGAGCGTGGGACCGAGTCCCTTATGAGACCTATCAGGTTCGCCTCCCGTTCGACTAGGGCCTGGGCGAGCCAGGATCCCAAGAGGCCGGTGCATCCTGTCAGCAGGACGTTTCTGTCCTTCCAGAAGTCAGTTGTCATCCCCATCTCCTTGCGGCCACGTATACTACAGACGACCACCTGGTGGGGGGCATCGACCATAAATATATTGGTCTTATTCGTCGCCCTTCATCGTTCGATATTATATAAATACCTCATCGGCCTTCCCTCTTCTCCCTGAAGCTCCAATGCTTATGCCCTGTGAAGCTGATCACAGTAACTATGGGAAGGGCGATCAGCTGGCCGATCTCCGGCCTGATGCCGAGCCCCTCTACGAGAAACGCCAATGCCAGGGCGTTTACCGCAAGCACCACCAGATAGACCGAGTTGAACCTCAGGAACTCATTCGTCTTGATGCCCCTCGACTTGAAGGTCCAGTGCCTGTTCCAAACGTAGCTGTGGCAGACGCCTATGAAGTGGGCAAGGATCAGGGCTATCATGTAGTTTGCATGGCCGAGCAGTATGAGGAACGCCCCGTATCCTACGATGGTGTTCAGTATCCCAACGAGGCTAAACCTGGAGAACTGGAGTATCCAGGCGGTGCATAACGAGCTTGGCAGCTTAGGCAGCTTATCGAGTGCCACTAATCCCAGGCCTTCCAGGGCGCCTTTCCCGAGTTCCACATGCCGTTTAGGGCCTCGAGCTCCCTGTAGGTATCCACGCATTGCCAGAATCCATCGTGGGGATAGAGCATCAGCTCGCCATCGGCTGCCAGCTTTTCGAGCGGTCCCCTCTCAAGGATGCAGGACTCGTCAGCCTCGAGATATCGGAAGAACTTTCGGTTGAAGACGAAGAATCCTCCGTTGACTCTACAATCGTTGGAGCGAGGCTTCTCGTTGAAACAGGTAACCTTGTCCTTCTCCAGCGATACCTCCCCGAACCGGGAGACTGGCATAACGCCGGTCATGGTGCCTATCCTGCCGTGGGAGCGGTGGAAGTCGTGGAGCTTGACAAGATCGATATCGGAAACGCCGTCGCCGTAAGTGAGCATGAACTCGTCGCAATCGATGTACCTTTCTATCCGCTTCACCCGCCCGCCGGTCTGCGTCCTCTCGCCGGTCTCTGCCAAGGTCACCGACCAGTCCCTCTCTGTATGGTTGCTGTGGATCTGGATCTTCTCGCGGTCTCCCAGACGGACCGTGAAGTCGCTGTTCATGAACTCGTAGTTCAGGAAGTAGTCCTTGATCATGTGGCCTTTGTACCCAAGGCAGATCACGAAGTCCTTGAAGCCGTATCTATCGTAGGTCTTCATGATGTGCCAGAGGATGGGCCTGTCTCCGACGAGGACCATGGGCTTAGGCCGGTACTCCGTCTCCTCGCGCATGCGTGTGCCCATCCCTCCGCAGAGTATGACAACCTTCATCCAATCCCAACCCGACCGGCTGTCCCCTCGCTCATCTGTGGGGGTGGCCAGATATCATCTTAATATTAATCCATATAAAGTCATCTATCTCTCGATAGTACCAACCACCCGACCGATCAGTGGTTGGCACATCACTTCCTCTCAGCGGGCGCTCCTATCCGCCATAGCCTCGACGAAGGCGAGGAAGGGGGGCGAGGGCCGGCCCGGTCGCGACCTCATCTCCGGGTGGAACTGGGAGGCGAAGAAGAATGGGTGGTCGGAGATCTCAGCGATCTCCATCAGGTTTCCGTTTCGGCCGGAGAAGATCAGCCCCTTCTCCTCCATCGCCTCGATGTAGGCGGGGTTCACCTCGTAGCGGTGGCGATGGCGCTCGACGATCTCGGTGGAGCCGTAGATCCTGTGTGCGAGAGAGCCCTCCAACAGGTGTGCGGTGTAGTTGCCAAGCCGCATCGTCGCCCCCATCTCCCTAAGGCCCTCTTGCTCGGGAAGAAGGGCGATTATGGGGTGTGGAGTCTCCCCGAACTCCGTGCTGTTTGCCCCTTCCAGCCCAAGGACGTTTCGTGCGAACTCCACAACCGCAAGCTGCATGCCAAAGCAGATTCCAAGATACGGCACCTTTCGTGTGCGGGCGTACTCGATTGCCTTCATCTTGCCCTCCGTCCCGCGGGATCCGAAGCCTCCAGGGACGAGGATGCCGTCGAACTCCCGAAGCATGATCTCAGGAGCTCCATGATTCAGCTCCTCGGCATCGATCCACGATATCTGAGGGCGAAAGCCAGACTCGATCCCTGCATGCTTCAGAGCCTCCCTGATCGAGAGATAGGCGTCTTCCATCGTATCGGTGCACTGGGAGCTTGCGGTGTACTTGCCGACGATCGCGACCAACACCTGGCCTCTGGGTGAATCCATCTTCCTTACGAGTTCATCCCAATCCTTCCTCTTCTCGAGGGGAAAGAGGCGCATCTCCTTCATCAAGTATGTGGGGAGCCCTTCCCTCTCCAGTTGTAAGGGGACCTGGTAGATGTCCTCGGCGTCGTGACAGCTGATTACAGCCTCGATTGGCACGTCGCAGAAGTGGGCGATCTTCTGCTTGGTCTCCGCGAGCAGGGGCTTCTTGCACCGCACAGCGATCATGTCCGGCTGCAGTCCTAGGCCCCTCATCTCCTTTACGCTGTGCTGCGTTGGCTTGGTCTTCTGCTCGCCGTCCATCGTCGTCGGGGCAAGCGTGACGTGGACGAAGAATATGTTTCCTGACTCCTCATGTCTTAGCTGGCGCATGGCCTCGAGGAAGGGCATGGACTCGATATCCCCGACTGTCCCCCCTACCTCGACGAGGCAGATCTCGCTTCCGCCCTCGCGGGAGACGGAGCGTATGCGTTGCTTGATCTCGTCGGTGATGTGGGGGATGATCTGGACGGTCTTTCCGAGGTACTCCCCCTGCCGCTCCTTCTCGATCACCGTCTTGTATACCTTGCCAGTTGTGATGTTGTGCTCGCGGGTTAGCTCGATATCAAGGAAGCGCTCGTAGTTGCCGAGGTCGAGGTCGACCTCGCCGCCGTCCTTGAGCACGTAAACCTCCCCGTGCTGGAACGGGCTCATCAGCCCGGCATCGATGTTGATGTATGGATCTATCTTGATTGCAGTTACCCTGTAGCCTCGATTCATGAGCAGCCTGCCAATGGAAGCAGCGGTGATGCCCTTTCCGAGGCCGCTCATGACTCCTCCTGTGACGACGATAAACCTCAAGGATGATCACGCCTTGAGGAGCGTGGCCGCACCATATATGATAAGGGTGACGATCAGCATGGACGAGGCAAGGGCCCCTGGATACTCAGGAACCGCTCTGCTGTAGAAGGTGAGCGTAAGAAGGGTGATCAGGGCGAGCACGAGGGCGGCCGGGATGATGAGGGTGTACCATCGCTCGATCCCTGCAAGCGAGAGGGCGCGCCTTCCTCGGCGATACTGGTACTCCTCGTATATGGGGGCATCCATTCGAGGTATCTCATCCCCCTCTGGCTCGGGGTTTGTCTTGAAGAGGGCCGACAGATCTTCCTCCTCATCATCGACCTCCCTCTCCACCAGGTCTTCCTGCCCCTCGGCGGCATTGCCCAGGGGCTCAGAGATCAGCGTGACAGGGATCTCTGTGACGGCCTCGCCGCTTCGAACGAGGATCTCGCCTTCCAGCAGCTCTCCGCCTCTCGGCATGCGAGCCTTTCCTTCGATCGTCTCCTCTAGAACGACGTAGTGGTTGGCCTTCCTGATGCGAACAGCTCCGGAGAGCTCCACGCTCGGCCGGATGTTCACGTTGGTCGGGTCTCCCAGATTGACTATCTTGAACTCGAAGTCAGTCTCCTCCCCCTGAGGGAGTCGAAGCACTATGGGATCTGGCCTGGCCTTTCCGGCGCTATCGTTTATCTGCACCAACTGGCTCATGGGACCTTCAGACACCGACCTATATTAGCTATAATACAATATAAATATTTCGCATGTATCTGCTGCCTCAATCGCGGAGGTCCGGCGGGAGCATGTTGGGGATGCCGTCTTCGATCGGGTACGTCTCATTGCAGGCTTGACAGAATAGCTTGCCTGTGATGATCTCCCTCTCGTCCTCCTCGAATACCTCGAGCTCGAGATCGCCCTTGCATAGAGGGCAGGCAAGTATATCCATAAGGTCGCGTTTCATCAACTATCACCACTTCGCCATAGGCCTGGCAGACGTTTAACCTTTATGCACTCCTTTACGTCAGTCCAAGCTCGCCCAGCCTTGCCGGGAGGTACTCCTTGGTCACGAAGTCCAGCCCCTTGCCGGCGAAGGCCTGTTGCTCTGCCTTCCTCTTCAGGTCTATCTGCAGCTGGATCTGCCGCTTCCAGTAGTCGCTATTGAAGCGCGGATCGGAGAGCTCGCTTCTAAGCGCCTGCAGGTCCTTGTCAGTGAGCTTGTCGGTGGAGAGGTCGTAGTCCACGATGTCGCTTGGCTGGACCCCCAGGAACTTGGCCGTTGGCGTCACAAGGTGCTCGGAGAGGTGGGCGCTCTTGATGGCTCCATATGCAACGCTTGCGAAGATGCGGTAGGACCAGGGGTCGCCATCGGTGAAGACGGTTACCGGAAGGCCGAGCTCCGCGTTCAGCCTGCGGATCAGCCGTCGCGTGGACCTGGCGGGTTGCCCCTTCAGGTGGACAAGTATTGCATCGTACTCCTCGTCGAATCCGTTCTCTATCAGCCGGGCGTACATGCCGCCCGTCTCGACGGCCATCACCATTCTTGCGTCGCTTCCCAAGAACTCGATGTTGTCGACGTTGAAGGGGATCTGGTAGCCGGCCTCGCCGACCTCGTCCTGGCAATGGATGTCGCGCTCTCCCCTGCGCGTCTTCTCCCTTATGTGGAGGGGGCCGAAGATTGCAGCGCCGTCCTCCTCCGGCCGGACGTGGAAGTCCTCCCTCTGGAGCGATGTCACTATCTCCAGATCCTCGATCAACCGGTCGCTCTCCGACTGCTCGTTGAACTTGGCTATATCCCAGTTCTCGGAGATGTAGTAGATCTCCCTGAGCGTGGAGCCTCGGTTGTTCCTCAGATGCTCCTTGATCAACAGGTCGGCCAGATGGACCGTCTTGAGGAGGCTCTTTGCCCCGCGCACCGTCTTTACGCTTCGAAGGGTCTCTTGGCTTCCATAAACCCATACCTCCTCATCTTTATTGTACTCTATGTTCGCCTTCGTGCGTGTGGGAAGGGTGATGTGAGGGACGATTCCATCCTGAAACTGGCTGTAAAGGGATCGGGCAAGGCCCATGATCTTCTCCTCGGCTGCGCCCGCGATCATTCTCTCGGCAGACTCGCTCATGATAGGATCACCTTTGCTCCAGTCACCATCTCCTCGGAGAGCCCCTCGACTATCGGCGCAGAGAATGGGGCGTCATCGGTTGGGATCTTGTAGCAGATGGTTGCGCGCTCACCGGATTTTAGGGCGAGCTTCCAGTTGTAGTCGTATCCGTCCTTGATCTGTGCCTTCCTCGCTGGGGGGTCTACGGAGATTGCCTCCTGGCCGAGCAGGTCATGGAGCTTGAAGGTGCGAGAGAGATCGCCGTGGTTCTCAACATCGATCCTAACCGAAGTTAGGCCGTTTTCCCGGATCACATGTCGGCAGATGAGGACGTTTCCCATGATCTTGGCGACAACCGGCCCGATCTCCGGCTCCTGCATCTCCAGTATCTCGGCGAGCTTGCGCGATATCCGGGGTAGAATCTTTCCGATTATCTCCTCCTTCTCCCGCCGCTCCGACAATGCGCTCTGACGGGATAGGTAGCGGCGAAGCTTCCTTCCAACCTCCTTCAGCGCGAGGTCGATCTCCCCCAAGATCTCGGGCATGTCGGCTATCGCGTCCTTCGACTCCGAGGTGAAGGGGATGTTGGTGGAGGCCACATGGACGAGGATCACGGCCGGGCCAACTGGAAGGCCTCCGCCCGGCTGGCTGAGGGAGTAGTTCTTCCAGGTTATTCCCTCGATTGCATGAGCAATCGCGCAGGCTCCCTGCTGGTAGATGAGCGGCACCCTGTTTGCGAACCTCAGAATCTCGACCCTTCCTTCGGACGATAGCTCCCCTCCGTGGGCCAGGCAGACCTCGACCAGGAATGGATTTCCGGAGTAGACCGCGACAGGCCTCGTGGCCGTTGCCAGGAAGTCCAGGCGGTACTCCTTTACAAGGCCCGCTCTAAGAAGGCTCTCGCCTATGGGGGATAGGCAATCGATGGGAGGCGACTTCACCTTCACAGCCTTGAAGGCGGAGAGGAGGCGCTTTGCCTGCTCGTGGCCTATCTCCTGTGGAGGAAGGTCGCCGTCGAGCCCCGAGATCTGGCATATCTCCTGGGCCGTGATGTTTCCTATCGCCGAGAAGGTCTCCTTCAGAAAGGCCCTCAGCTTCTTCCTCTCGGTGTAGCGCAAAAACTTGATCAGCCCGCCGAGCTCCATTCCGTGGGGGTGCGGCTGGATCTCGAAGGCCTTCTTTGGAAGCGTCTCGACTGCCCTCTCGAAGACCTCAATCGTCCCGTCGGGCTCAACCAGCGTAATACGCGCGTGGGGGTTTACCGTTGCGACGTTCTTGAGGTAGCTGTATACGGACTGCCGCCTGCTCCGGACGTATGAGCCCTCCATCTCCATCTCAACCCTAGTCCCTCGGGCCCTCTCCCACTCGATCTCCCCCTCAACCAGGATCTCGGGCTCGTTCTTCGCGGTGTTGATCATGACCTCCAGGTAGGTTGCCGGCCTTCCCGGGCCGATCTTGGAGGTAATCCTAGTAGGCTTGCCGCTCGTGAGCTGGGAGTAGAGAACGCCAGCCGAGATGCCTATGCCCTGCTGGCCTCGGCTCTGGCGAAGGCAGTGAAACCTAGAGCCGTATAGGAGCTTTGCAAATACCTTGGGGACTTCCTCTCTCACTATCCCGGGGCCGTTGTCCTCCTCGATCACCGTGAAAAGATCGCCGTCCCTCTTGATCTGGACGAAGATATCGGGAAGGATCCCTGCGTCCTCGCAGGCGTCGAGGGAGTTATCGACCGCCTCCTTAACGCAGGTTATAAGGGCTCGGGGGGCGGAGTCGAACCCCAGTATCTGACGGTTCTTTTCGAAGAACTCCGCCACCGAGATGGCTTTCTGCTGACGGGCAAGCTCTTCAGCTATCTCCATGGAAATTCCATGAGGGGTCGAGCCTCTAGAGCTCGGCCCCGACAACGGTCTGCGTCGCGCTTACGTTGTTGATCTCCCTAATGGTATCCACGAGTCTGTTCAGCGTGCTCAGCCCATCCACCTCTATGATCACGACGAAGTCGTACTCACCGAAGACGTGGTATACATCTTTGATCCCGCCAATCGACCTAAGGGAGTTGTAGACCGTCTTCTCCTGTCCTGGAACGACCTTGACCATTGTTACGCCAATCACCATATTTTATCACCACTGATTATAAACTTCGGCTCTATATATAAACTTTTCATCTCTTCTTACCCATATCGATGGTCTCCACATCCTGCGCTCCATCCTCATCGGAGAGCTCCAGCCAGTTCCTCTTGGGCGCTCCCCCCCGCGGCTTCTCCTCTGGGTGCTTCTTCTCTGGGGGCATCGCCCCCCCGGCCGCGGCCTCCTTTCCCTCCTTCAGCGAGGAAAGCGCCTTTCCCACCATCTCTTTGTACTGCTCGATGTCGGTCTGGTAGTGGGCGCGCGCCCTCAAGAGAACGTCGTCGGGACTCGACACTGCATGCTCTGCGGTCGTGAAATCCGACGATGGCCCTGCGGTGGCCTTCAACGCCTTGAGCCGCTCAATGGTCAATCTCGCAGTCTCCAGTATCCAGCGGTCCCTGACATCCTCCTCTACCTTCTGGATGGCTTCAGCCCTCACGGTGAGGATGATCCTTCCGTCCTCGGCCTCGTAGAGGCTGGGTTTTCCGACCACGGCAACGAAGGCCGGGGGTTCGAGCGCTGCTAAGATCTGCGCTGCCTCGAGCTGATACTGGCCGGCATATACGAGAACGCTTCCGGTCGGATCGACCACGCGGCCGCGCCAATACTCCGTATCGCTTCCGATATCGTCCTTCTCCGTCAACGTGCCTGCGAGGAATACCCGATTGCACTTCGCGCCGGTCGGCGTGAGAAGATAGAGGGGAGCATGCTGTTGCTGCTCATCGCCCTGGCCGTCTCCGCCAATCCTGAAGGATAGGTTGGAGTTCCTAAGCTCCCCTGCGAAGACGCGCCTTGCAACCTCTCTAGAGAATATTATCATCTCAGATCACCTCCGTCTCGGCTGCAAGTCCGTCTACTTCGGATGGGTCGAGCGGCGGCATTGCCTCTATCCTCTCGACCAGTATGTAGCGATCTATGCGCGGGCCTTCCACGCTGTAGTACCTTCCAACCAGACGCTCCTCGATCAGGCTTCTGATGACCTCGTGGTCGAGTGCCTCCATCGCCATCTGTTTAGCATCATCAAGCGACAGATCGATCAGGCCTTCTGTTGTCTCCCGGTTGATCAGCACATCCTGGACGCTTAGGCCATCGTCCATCGCGGCCTTGATTCGGAGATCGTAGAGGCCGTCGACCTTGCCATGTTCCCCGCAGAGCCCTTTGGCAAGGGAGCGGCGGCAGATCGGGCAGCGCTTGATCAGTCCTGAGCCCTTCTGTATATCTACTATCGCTCCTTGGAACCTGGCTGATTGAGATCCGACCTCGATATCCTCGTCCGTCTCCTCTATCTGGGAGGTCTTGTTCATCTTGACGCTGAACCTTCCCTGGAACTCGTCTGTGACCAGGTTTTTGAAGAGGTAGCTCTTGCCCTCGACGACATCAGGAAGGTTTGCCTTAGTCCACTTGACGAACTTCATGACCCCTGTCTCGTCTCCGAGAAGGCCAGTCTGGGAAATGGACTCGTTGTTGGGCTCCCATAGCTGCACGACCTTGGCCCGCATGTCAACCCAGATCCCGGGCTGGGATATCGAGTCGACCGTGACCTCCTGGGCCGAGGTCCTCTCAAGAGCCTCGATCTCCTCCTCGGTCTCCTCTATCTGGGAGGTTCGGTTCATCTTGACGCTGAACCTTCCCTGAAACTCGTCAGTGACGAGGTTTCTGAAGCGATAGCTCTTGCCTTCGGCGAGGTCTGGAAGATCTGCCTTCACCCACTTGACGAACTTCATGACCCCTGTCTCGTCGCCTAGAAGGCCAGTCTGGGAAATGGAGTCGCTGTTGGGCTCCCATAGCTGCACGACCTTGGCCTTTATGTCGACCCACATCCCCGTTTCCTTGATCTGAATGATCTTGAGCTCCTGGCTCCCGCGAGGGGCGGTGGGGGCGATACCGTGCTCCTTTAAAAATGAGTTCATCACGCTGCGCCTGGCTTCGTCGATGGGGACATGGAAGGTTTCCACGAGAAGCTTGAGCTTGGTCTCGACGGCATCGGGCGAGACCTCGGCCCCCTGCTCCTTTAGCCGGGCCGCTATCTGATCTGCGATCTCTTTCATCTATATCAGCCTCTAGTTTTGAATGAGAGGTAAGAGAAGAATGGTGGTCAAGGTAGATAAGGATGAGGGGGGCGGGGCGAAAGTGATCTGGGGCTAAATGGAAGTGGGCGAAAAGTACCAATATTTTATTAAAAATATACTTGTTACTTGATTGCAGCATTGTTATGATCTCTGCAAATAAGAATCGGGGCGGCTGCGATCATTGCTCCGATGCATCCTCTTGGCCAATTTCTGGTTTAAAAAATAAACTTATATTAAGTAATATAAAATATTGTGGTAATAACAGTAAGAGCTTACCGAGCGTTTCAACTGGTGGGAATGGAGTGTTTTTCAACTGTGGATTATGTAAACAGAACAAAATATTTAATATAACTGTTAAAATGCTAAAATAGACAGGCGGGTATTTTATTATCTCAATAACATTTTTTTGAGTTGCTAAATAAAGTATATTTAATATAATTAATATTGATGTAAATAACGGGAAAGGAAAATTAACTGGTACGAACTTCTCTAGATTAATACTGATTTGTTCATGCACCTCTGGTCCAAAATAATAAAAACCAAAATATAATGAATTAAATAAAAAATAATAATATATATAATCAGCGTTTTTAATAATCCGCAATGTTATACTAAACACTCCAATGTATATTATCACATATCCTAAATCTATATCTTTAAAAAACCATGCTGAAATTGTTACCAAACCCAGTTGTATTAAAATTAATATAAATAATATATTATTACTAACATTATTCAATAAATATTTTGGCTTTTCTGCGCTACTTTGATTAAAGTATATGTATAAAAATACTAAGAATATACACGATAAAGCCAGTAATATCAAACATATTATTAAAGTATTGAATCTATTATTTCTATATGCGTCTGTCATCCCTAAATTAACTTTAAACTTTGAATAATTATTGGCCTCAGTTTCATCAATCGAATCGTTTGCAATCAATTTAAAACCATAAATCTCTCCTTTGTAATCAGCAATTATTCTATCATTGTTATAGCACTTTCTCTCTATTGTAGAGTTATTATAGACGTACTGTAACTTCAGAGTGATGTTCTTATTTTCTTTATCAAATGCTAATGCATTTATGTATATAATTTCTCCTTTATATATATCTCCATTGGTAGAATTATTACTGAATACATTGAATCTATTTATTATCGGTTTATTATTTAACACATATATTGTTTTATTGCCAAGAGTGTATTTTGCCTCCACCCCATTATCATATGTAAATCCATATATTTTAATATTATATATACCTAAATTGGTCTCATTAAGAACAGGTATCTTATAACTACTACTATTAGTATATTTGCTAATATTTCCAATGAAAATTTCGATCGGTGCAAACTCGGAAGATCCAGTTTCGTTTACCACTTTAGCAACAATTTCTACATTCTCTATTTGTCTTGAACCATCATTTTTAGAAATATTAAAACATATATAAAAATTATTTCCTCTATATATACTATCTATTTCTTTTCCAAATGAATCTTTGAAGGAATGATCTAGCGTGAACTCTACAGGTGGATGGGTACCATCACAATAGATGCAGTTATTATCATCGGCAAACGCAGATATAATATACACTACTATAATTATATACTTTATATTGTTTAGCATGACTCTAGTTGTTTATCTATACACGTATTATTTTCATATTTAACACATCCCATATCATTTATATTATAACAACAATAACACGTACATATATAATTATTTGTAATATATACTTCCCCCGTATAATTTCTTAAACGAATCCCATACCTTTCTTTGCGCGAAACATCAAACCCTTCTAATTTGTTAAAATTAATATTCAAATAATTATACTTATCTGTGGCCCCATTAGTATTAGTTACGTCAATAGCACATACGTTGAAATGTATTTTGCAATCGGATATGTTTATTTGGGTACAACCATCCATCTTTATACCATTTGCTACCTCATCGATATTTGTATGGTTTATGTATATACCACGCACATTACAGCAATATATTCCGGTTTCAGTTGTATCATATATCTTACTAGTTTCACTTTCCTTAAAAATATCCGGTGTGCCAGTTATATTTAACCCATGAATACTAACGTTATCCGACATTATGTTAATTACAGGTTCGCTTTCTTCAGCAATCTTCAGTGTGGGATTATCAATTCCAGTTATGTTGACTGGACGTTCTATTACAATCTTCTCTTCTATCTCTCTTTTATATACATATATTGTACCGCCATCAGTTATGTTTCGAAGTGCATCTTCAATAGACGTAAAATTATTTGTAGATACGTTAACCTCTTCCGTAACGTTGATGATGGAACATGGGGGAAGCTTAATCTCAAAGGATCTCTCATCAGACATAATGCATTGAACTTCATTGCAACAACATGATACATACCATGTATGAACTCCTTCATCTGATTTATTAAAACTCTGAGTTATGGCATGGTCATTCTCGTTGATTCTCGACAAATTGATTTTATGTTGTCCATCTATATATAGATTGCAATTATCAAACCTACGTGCTCCATTAATTTGTCTGGACTTGAACTCAATTGGCATGTTATACTGGAACATTTCATTATTTTTTGGATATATTAATTCGATGATGGTGTCTTTTTGACGTGTTGAATCGCCTTCTGATCCAATGGCAATGTTTAAATTATTTATTACGTCATCCGGCTTAAAGGTTATATTCATATTGCCAATTAAGCTATCTGGGGTTAATGATATATTTATATTGTCTATTATATCTTCGGGCCTCAAGGTTATATTCAAATCATCAATTAAATTCTCTGGATTTAAAGATATATTAAAATTAAAAATATTGACGCCTTTGGGAGTGGCTGCCATATCGATTGTGGATATATTTCCTAGATTAATTATATGCGTTCGATTCTCGACCTGCTCACCCATTACCGTTTGATCAGACGGTAACACAGGCGGCACCCAGGGCGCCTGGCTCTCGATCGAAAGATCATCTATCCATCCCGCGCCTGCGTACTCTGGATAGGACTTGATCTTGTAGTACTCCCAGGAGACCGCGTGCTCTCCCTCGTCGCGCACAGTATAGGTAGCATAGCTCCAATCATGCGAGCTGCAGACGTACTTTACCTCCCCATCGACGAGGAACCGCAGCTGCCCCAGGCGCTGGCCATCCCCCTCGGCCTTCCACCACCAGCTGATCGAGGCAGGAGCAGTGACATTGCGGCAGAGGCGGCTCTTGCCCACTGTCTGGACAGGGCCGGAGCGTAGAGATGGCGGTAAGTTATCATGGCCTGTGGAGGGATCTATGAACCAGGCCGGCCCGGAGCAGTCGTACAGCCCGAAGACCTGCTGGGGGGTCCAGGATTCCAGATAGGCAGCCCCGGGCGAGGATATCAACAGGATGGCGAGGAGCCATGCTGCTGATGATGCGATAAGATGCCATTTGGGCCAGCTCGGGCTTAGCCGAACCTGATGCAGCCTGGCAGACATTCGATCTACACCTCCCTCCAAATGATCGAGCCATTACGCTCTGGGCACTATAGAAAATAGATGTATTTATCACTATCGAACTTGCTTAACCTTGGTAGGGGTGGGAGTGACTATGTGGGGGGCAATGTACCGGGTTTGGCGGAAAATTGCAGGGCGCTATGCAGCTAACCTGTAGAAGTCGTTCGCGGAGGCTGATGGCTGAGAAGCCGATCCCGGCAGATGTCGCGAAGGAGATGGCGGAGAGAGGAGAATCCCCTGGCCGAGTGGCTGATCAAGAAGCTGATGCCGTCGTTGAACGAGGTACAAGGGCCAGGCCTTCGCCCTATCGGGACGGCCAGAACGCCATTCGAAACAGTGCAACGGGAGCCCTGATCTACCTCTCGCCGGAGGCAGAGAACGTCCCCGGCACGATGGCTTCGCTTGTACGCTGGGCAAACGAGGCCAGGTGATCAGGGCTGCAAATTCTGCTGATCTCGAGGCTCATCCACTACCAGTTCGTGACCATTTGTACCACTTGGGGGCAATAAACCAGTACCACATCAAGGCCGGCCCGGACTTGCCGCGATCCATCTCGCAGCAAGCCCAAATCGCAGCCATCATGGCTTCCGCGCTGTTGTATCAGTCACGGGCAGCGCCCGAAGGCCATGTCGCATCCAGGTCATCTCTCAAGCCTGAAGGTGAACGGCTCTGAGAATATCAGCTCGTTTGTTCCCATCACGGGATCTCTGACCGGTCCATCCCTCAGATAGAACCGCGCTGTCATTGTAAGCTCATCCAGGTCGGAGACGACCGAGTAGACAACCCTTATCGTCCCTTTCGTGAGCACCCCTTCTGCGCTCGCATTTGCGTTTGCCTCGACCAATGCCATCATAGCCCACACATCCGTCTCGTTGAAGGGGCCGGCATGCGCGTCGATATATCCATGAAGCTTCCTCATCCTTAAGAAATCATCATGGGGGTCGAGTGGGTTCTCTGGGACGAGAATCGTCCAATCCGGCCTTAGATGTACGGCGTAATTCGTCATCGGTACCGGAGCATTGCTGAAATCCGTGAAGATTGCCTCGCGGGATGTATTGTCGAACTCGATGACGGTTGCGTTTCCAGACCTATCATAGACCAGGAAATGCTGTCCTATAAACGGCATTGAGATTCGGTTTGTCAGGATCCGGAGCTTCGCCTCCTCTACAGTGGCACAATTCTCCAGGATGGATCTGAGCATTTGCAGGAAGTTCAGGCCGCTCGTGGTGCCTCCAGCCAAGCTCGTGATTGGGTCGGTATAGGTGTCTCCGTCCTGCAAGGCCGAGACTGCAAGCCCCATCTCGTTTATGCCATCGAAGACGCCGTTTTCCAGGTCCAATCCTCCGATGGCAAGTGTAGCATATCCGTCATCGGGGTATATCTCAACGACGCAGATACAATCCCTGATCCGCTCGGAGAGGAAGCCCTCGTAGTTGCCGGCGGCGATATCGACAAGGGCGTCGCTTTCAAAGTCGATGTTCCATTCCAGGTTCTTTCCGCCGATTGCATGGCCGTCCTCGGTCGAGCTTGGGGGCAGATACACGGCCGAGCATAGCGACGAAATCAGCATATAGAAGAGGAGGCTTGGATCGAAGGAATAATCATCCCTATCCAATCCATATGCGCGCTTTATCCCAATGATTCGTTCATACATGACTGGATCGTGGAGACGGATGTACTCTTCCTTTGCCTTCCCGTAGATCGGATCATCGAAGGGTATGAGAATGGCGTTGAACTCATCGATCCCTATCCTTCCAATCTCATATCCGATCTCCTCATCAGTCCCTCCCCAAATGACTATGTGGTCTACCTCTATGCAGCTGTCGTTCCCCTTCTGGATTAGAACCTCATACGTAGAGTTTGTAGACGCATTCACGGCCGTAACGAGGCTTATAAGCAGCCCAAGGAGGAGGATGTATGACGTGGATGAGATTATCCATCTATCGCGGGTTCTTTTCATGACTTCCCATTGTCTCACATCCCTATAAGATCATCGATGTCAACAGCGATGAGATGAGGCTATATTCATAGCAGACGACTATTTCGCTGTTGGCAAGGTTTGTTATCCAGCAAATTGAATTAATGGCGGGTGCGAGCGGATGGGTGTGAATGCGATTTACTAGAGCAGTCTCTTAAGGCCGCTTGAAATGCTCGATCTGTTGGAGGGCGATTCAATGGAGATCGAGATAGAGAAAGATGCTGTTGATCGCCTGGGGGATTTGTCTAAGATCACCCGCAAGGACTGGATAGACGATCTGATAGGGAGTCCAAAGCTAGGGCTAATCTGATGTCGGATGAGATCCAGCCAGGAACCGCCCTCCTCTGGTCCCTCCGTTTCACCATCACCCCTGGAATCGCCCACGGCCTGATGCAGATCGAGGCGCGTCCCGGACCGCACGCCGCTTTCGCCCGCCGATAAGGCCGCGCTTTCGCGCCCGCGTGCGGGCGGCGCACTCCTCCCCCCCTATCGAGGGAAATCGGCTCACCCTAAGGGAGGCCGAGGCGGTGATCGCCGACCGGCATGCTGAGATCCAGGCTGGGAGAGGGATGTTGCCGAGGTGAGGAACTACTGGGACGCCCTGCTCTAGCGTGGGGGGAGGGTGGGAATGGATAAGCCACTGACTGAGGGGCTTATCAAGAGGTGGATTAAAGGGCCTGCGATCCTGGCGCCGGAGCTTTGGGCTCATTTTTAAATACGATTCGCAACATACCTAATAAACATGAACGGTAGATACCTTACAACAAACCAGGGAGTACCCGTATCTGACAATCAGAACTCACTGACAATAGGCCAGCGGGGGCCTGTCCTTTTGCAGGATGTGCATCTAATCGAGAAGCTGGCACACTTCAATAGAGAACGAATCCCTGAGCGTGTCGTTCATGCTAGAGGAGCTGGAGCGCACGGCTACTTCCAGGTATATCAGAGCATGGAAGAATACACCATGGCCAAGTTCCTTCAAGATCCAAAGAAGCAGACGCCTGTCTTCGCTCGATTCTCAACCGTGGTTGGGGCAAGAGGATCTGCGGACACTGCACGCGATCCCAGGGGCTTTGCTGTGAAGTTTTACACCGAAGAGGGAAACTACGACCTCGTCGGGAATAATTTGCCGGTCTTTTTCATAAGAGATGCCATAAAGTTCCCCGATATGGTCCACTCCTTCAAGCCCGCCCCTGATACCAATATACCGACTGCATCCTCAGCAAACAGCCGGTTCTGGGATTTCATCTCCTTGACTCCTGAATCGACCCATATGATAACCTGGCTCTTCTCCGACCGCGGCACTGTTAAAAGCTACCGCACTATGGAAGGCTTTGGCGTGAATACCTACAAATGGGTGAACTTGGAAGGCAAAGCGGTCTACGTCAAATATCATTGGAAGCCGCTTGCGGGGCTCGAGACCATCGATCGCCACGAGGCCACCTGTCTGGCCGGAGAGGATCCGGATGTCGCCACCCGCGATCTCTATGATACGATAGCATCGGGCAAAACGGTCGAGTTCGAGCTCAAAGTGCAGATTATGGAGATCTCCGACGAGCTTAACTTGAGCTACGATCCTTTGGATGTCACCAAGACCTGGCCCGAGGATACCTACCCGCTGATGCCTGTCGGCAAGATGGTCCTCAATAGAAAACCAGAGAATTACTTCGCAGAAGTCGAACAGGCGGCCTTCTGCCCGGCTTCGATTGTGCCGGGAGTAGAGCTTTCAGCAGACAAGCTTCTGCAAGGGCGGGCCTTTGCCTACGCCGATACCCAACGATACCGGCTTGGTCCAAACTACCTGCAGCTGCCGATAAACAGGCCTATTGTGCCGGTAAACAACAACCAGCTCGACGGGCCCATGCAGTACGCGCCCCCTAGAGGAGGAACCGCCAACTATGAGCCTAATACTTTGGCAGATGGAGAGCCGAGAGAGGCCCCGGCAATGCCTGCTGATAACTACCATCTTGAGGGCTATGCTGTCCGCCAGAAGATCGGCTTGACGAACGACTTCCAGCAGGCAGGGGAGCGATACCGATTCCTTGGAAAGATGGACCAGGACCACCTTGTGGACAATATCGTCGATTCCTTGGGGAAGGCAAACGAGCAGATTCAGAGGAGGATGGTTGAGAACCTGGCAAAGGCAGACCAAGAGCTGGGCAAGCGTGTGGCTCGGGGGCTAAACCTGTAGCGGACTCGGATGCTTGAAGTTGAAAGCGGGCATTCCGAGCGAATGCGGGGTCTGGCGCCAACGTGGAACCGGAGTACTTGGTCGAGCGGATACGATCCCATCGCCTGGCCCAGGGCATGTGCCATCCTTTCTCCTTTTGCTCTGTGGATCGGTTGCCGCCTGCCTCTCCTGTTCATATTCAGGGCCTTGTGGGGAAGCTGGATGACCGGGCCGGAGCATGCACCAGTACAGCAGGAGGTCGCCGCCAAGATCGGTGGCTTGGGCGGTCTATGTGATCCCAACGACTGCCCTTTGGGGAAACCTCCCGAGGGCCTGGGCAAATGGCGGATGGCTGGAGTACAACGTGTCATCTCTGGCGGATGGCATCGATATGGCCTTGCTGGAGGCAAAGAGCTGCAATCTAGAGGATCCCGAGGCGCTTTTTCGCCTCGACCACCACGCAAAGAGTATCCTCTGCTGTGTTTTGAGAAAGGAGACGATCACCGCTCCCGAGGCGGCAAGAGAGCTTCACCTCTCGGAGTACATGATAAGATAAGCTCTGAGGACCTTGATGGATGACGGATGGCTGCAGGTGACTGATCCATCCCGCCGCGACCCCTCGCCCAGGGCTCCACACCGAGTCGAGGGAGATCGCAGCCCTGGATCACACCGATGGAGAGATCCCCATGGCAAGATCCGGGGAAGGCCGTATATATGCCTACCCCACTTACCCTTTAACCAGACCATGCTTTGTGGGCATGACCTGGATGGAATTGCATCATATGGCTGTAGGGGGAACTATACCGAATCGTTACAGGAAAATTAAAAAAGAGGAGGGAAATCATTTATGAACAAGTTTTTATTTACATTCTTACTCTTGATCAGTCTCATAGGGGGAGCCCTGGGAGGCTATCCTTACTTCCAGGGCAGTCCGACCAGTGAGGAACTGTTGATTGAATATACAAACGTTGGTTCAGTCGATTGCGGTAATCCGCCCCAATTGACAACCTTCACCCTGTATGAATCCAAGACCATAACTCTCATTGCCACCTACCACTGGTGCGACACCGGTGCTCCGGGAACGATCGGACTTGTTGACCGAACCGGAAAACAGTACGGTCCGTGGCAGGCTGTCGGTCGGGAAGGCTCGGCCTCCAAGCCCAACTCCTACTGGGAGGTAAAGCCCAACGTCCAACTTCCTCCGGGCATCTACACGGTGCTGGATTCCCGTCCGGAGACCTGGTCCTGGAACGATCTGGACAACAGCAACGGCCGGGGTTTTGCCTTTATTTACGCCAGTACCGCTTCCCAGGCCGGCCCTGCTGGCCAGGGAAATATAATATTCTCTGACGACTTCTCCGACACCAGGAATGGCTGGCCCAGGTATTCCACAGAGGAGGTAGGCTATTCGTATGAAAACGGCAGATACCACATGATTGCCATCCGCAGCCAGAAGAACGTCTATAGTCACCCTTCGAGCGTGGGACTGAACGATTTAGACGATTTTGTCCTGGAGGTGGACACAACCCAGGAAGGCGGACCGGACAAGAATGAGTACGGACTGGTCTTCCGCAAGGTTGACGGCCTGAACTTCTACAGTTTCTTCATCGCGGGGTTGGGTAAATACTCGTTCTGGAAGTCGGTGGACGGGGACTGGGAAAAGATCATCGGCTGGACTGAGTCCACCGCCATTAATGTGGGCCAAGCGTCAAACAAATTGAAAATAGAGTGCCAGGGAGACAGGTTCGCCTTCTACATCAACGGCATAAAGGTGGCCGAGGCCTACGATGACACCTTCAGCTCCGGAAATATCGATCTCTTCGTGGGCAGCTATGACGTGGGCAACGTTCACATAAGCTTCGACAACCTGATGGTCTACGCCTTGCCCGGCGGGACAGGTTCCACTGGAACTACCGGGACCACCGGAACTACCGGGGCCACCGGAACCACTGTCGTACAGCCGCCCCAGACCACGGGCAACGCGGTCACTGTAGACTCCTCCTCTTCGGGAGAACTGACCAACCCTGAAGGAGTCCGTCTGGACATCCCGGCCGGCGCAGTGCCGCCCAAGGATGACGGAAGTTCGGGAACCATGGTCTTCACCGTGGAGAAGAACACTGCAGCATCTCCCAGCTTGCCCTCGGATTTCGTTCCCCTGGGCGACATCTACCAGGTGGGCCCGGAGGGCTTCGTCTTCGCCAGTCCCATCAGGCTCACCCTGCCCATACCTGAGGGCGTGGACCCGAATACCGTTCTCGGCCTGACCACCTTCAACGCCACCACCAACACCTGGGAGCTCATACCCGGCGAGGTGGACGTGGAGGCTCGGACGGTGTCCATCGAGACCACCCACTTCTCGCCCTACGGGGTCTTTGGCCTGAGCGGCTCGACGACCGCCGATGACTATCAGAAGGCCAACGGCGGCTGGATAGTCATCAGCAACAGCCACAACTACGGCACCGGCGGTCCCTTTGCCCCCTGTCCCAACCAGGACCGGTGCAGAGGCCTATCCCTCCATGTGGAGCACGGGCTGTGCATCAAGTCGGTGGTCTTCAACGACCCGTCTGTGGCAGCCTCCTGGTCTCCGCCCACCTTCTGGCAGATCCTGGCCCACGACTGCGGCTCGTCCGACTGGATGCAGGTTCGCTGCCCGGTGGAGACCAGATACTGGGTTCCCGCCGGAACCTACAGGATCGCCGAGTACACCTTCGTCTCCGAGGTAAACCATGATCCACTCTACGTTCCCTGTTCCAACGCCTGGTCCAAGCCCACCCAGACCTACGTGATCCGGCCGGGAGATGTGGTGGACTTCGGGGACGACGTCTTCTTCACAGGCACCTGCACCACCGGAGGATACCCCTGTGGCCGGGCGGCCACCACCTCGGTGGGCACGGGAGACGTTCAGGTAACCCTCACTTGGTATGCTGAAGCCGACATCGACCTCTACGTGGAGGATCCAACAGGTGAAACGGTCTCTTACTCCAATACCGATGTCTCCTCTGGAGGCCAGCTGGACCGGGATAACCTTTGCACCAACTTCGAGATGGGCCGACCTGAAAACATATTCTGGCCTGAGAACGGGGCTCCAGAGGGCATCTACAAGGTCAGCGTGAACTACTACGGCGATTGTGCCTCCGTCGGTCCGGTGAGCTGGACGGTCAGGACCATCGTGGGCGGTCAGGCCAAGACCTATACCGGCACTCTGAACGAGGTCGGCGACACCCAGGAGGTAACCACCTTCGAGATGAGCTAAAGTCTTAAATGGCATCAGTTTGGGCGGCTCCTTTTCCCAGAAGCTGCCCCAAAAGTATATTTTAAAATGATTTTCACTGAATTTGTAGATAGTGCCCCCGGAGGGCGGCCCTGGGCAATCGATGCGTCCCCTTCGCGAAATAGTTAAATTGGGTACATTAAGATATGTTACCAATGTCCCCGTTCACCTCAAAGGCGCGGTCGGATCTCGTATCAGTCGAGGTGACGGGGGAGAGTGCATATGTGGTCCTTACCCACGGCACGATAAGCATATGGTTCGGCAGGAACGCAGCCGAGAACTTGGTCTCCCGCATACTGATGACCATCTCCATGGTGGATTATGCCACAGAGCACGAAAAAGAGGTCCTCTGCGACTTCGAGGAGATCAACGAGTTCGAGAACAACGGCTACATACTCAGTTCATACGCAAGGAAGGACTCCCGATACCGGGCCATATTCGTGGTTCCATTCTCCAATCGGCGGGCCCTGGACCGCTTCGTGGCGTCGGTTCAGAGGGATCTTGAGCATAACGAGGTGCGCATGACATTGAGGTGGAGGGGAGGGTTCGCCAGGATGAAGATACTCTGCCAGGAGCTAAAGAGGCTCGATTGCTTTGCCCTGGTCACGCCCGCCTTTAGGGAAAATCTTTGAGGAGTGATGATCATTGAGGTATTCAAGCCAAGCGGAGATGATGGAGGTCTCCGGTATCAGGAAGTGCTTTGGCACGATGGGCCCGGACTCGGTTAACCTAGGGATTGGTCAACCCGACTTCGAGACGCCGGATCATGTCAAGGAGGCAGCGATGGCTGCAATCCGGGAGGGCTTCACAGGATATACAGGGAACATGGGAATGCCTGAGCTCTGCTATGCCATCTCGGAGAAGCTCCGCCGGGAGAACCGGCTCGACATATCGTCCGAGGAGGTGATGGTGACGAGCGGGGCAAGCGAGGCCCTCTTCCTTGCCATATGGTCCCTGATCGATCCGGGCGATGAGGTTCTAATCGCCGATCCTGGCTTTCTCTCCTATGCGGCCCTCACCCAGGCGGTTCGCGGAAGGCCCGTCGGCGTGCCCCTCGATCGGGAGCTCAAGCTGACGCCGGATGCGGTCGCGGAGCGTCTGACCTCCAGGACGAAGGCAATCGTTGTGAACTCGCCTTCCAATCCAACAGGGGCGGTCCAGACGGAGGAGGAGATGAGGGGACTTGCCGAGATCGCTGAGGATCGCGACATCGCCCTGATCTCCGACGAGGTCTACGAGCACTTCATCTACAAGGGGAAGCATGTAAGCCCAGGTCGTTTCTCCGATAACGTG
Organism: uncultured Methanotrichaceae archaeon; assembly: GCA_964632755.1. Taxonomy (GTDB): domain Archaea; phylum Halobacteriota; class Methanosarcinia; order Methanotrichales; family Methanotrichaceae; genus JAFGMR01. Next base: position 39,188 of record CAZWDT010000001.1, on the reverse strand, counting down.
ATCACGATCAATGCCGTCTCCAAGACGTACTCCATGACCGGATGGCGTCTAGGATACGTCGCAGCCCAGGCCCCCGCATTGGAGCATATGCTAAAAGCGCACCAGTATGTTCAGGCCTGTGCAAGCTCCATCTCCCAGAAGGCGGCATACGCGGCGTTTACAGGGCCACAGGACTGCGTCAAGATAATGAGGGACGAGTTTCAGAGGCGAAGGGACATACTAGTCAGGGGATTTCAGGAGATGGGGATAGACTTTGTCGTGCCAGAGGGCGCATTCTACCTCTTCCCCCGCGTTGGCGATGGGGATCGAGTGGCAGGCCGCCTCATGGAGCGCGGCGTTGTGGTCGTGCCGGGATCGGCCTTCGGCCCTGGTGGAAGGGAGCACATCAGGATCTCCTACTCCGCCTCGGAGGCGAGTATAAGGACGGCGCTTTCGCGAATGAGAGATATCCTTTAAATAGGTCTTGTATTATTCGTGCAACGGGTTGATCGGCATGAAAGAGCAGGTTGAGATAAGGACTCTCAAAGAGGGAAGGTATGTGATCATCGATGACGAGCCGTGTGTCATCAAAGCAATCGCTCACTCCAAACCAGGGAAGCACGGGTCTGCCAAGGCCAGGATCGATGCCATAGGCATCTTCGACAACCAGAAGAGGTCTATAGTCTCCCCGGTAACGGCCAAGGTCTATGCTCCCATCGTGGAGAGAAAGACCGGACAGGTCCTCCTCGTGGGGACGACCACGGTCCAGCTGATGGACTTGAAGGAGTATGGCACCGTCGATGTCCCCATCACCGACGATATCAAGGACAAGCTAGTGGAGGGAAAGGAGGTAGCCTACCTGGCCTCAATGGGCAAGACCAAGATGGATATCCGCTGAATGTTTCGGAGAGCAACGTTCGCCGATGCGAGCTCCGATCTAATGGATGCGGAGTTCGTGATAATGGGAATGCCGTTTGACTCGACGACCTCCTTTCGTCCAGGATCGAGGGCTGGCCCGGAGGCGGTGAGGCAGGCCTCGTGGAACTTCGAGACATATGTCCACCGCCATGGCGTGAACCTGAACGACCTGAAGGTATGCGACCTCGGCGATCTGGATATGGGGTCGACTCCTAAAGGGGCATGGGAGGCGATCAGGGCAGGCATCGGCCTTCTGCCGGCTGGCGCCTTGCCTGTGACGATAGGAGGAGAGCACTCCATCACGCCTCCAATCGTCGGGGAGTTGCTGCGACGGGGGAAGGCAAGCGTGCTTGTCCTCGACGCTCACCTCGATCTCCGCGAGGAGTATGGCGGGACCGAGAAGAGCCATGCGTGTGCGAGCCGGCGCATCCTCGATCTTCCAATCGAGGGGTATGCATCGATTGGCATACGTAGCGGCTCGGAAGAGGAGTACAAGTACGCCCGGGATATGGGCATAGAGTTTCACGAGAGCGACGAGGTGGCAGAGCGGGGGATGAATGCGGTGCTCGACGATGCACTCGATGGGCTCTCCGAGAGGATCTACCTCTCGATCGACTTCGACGCGATAGATCCTGCATTCGCGCCTGCCGTCGGAAACCCGGAGCCGTTCGGCCTCCATCCCCGGGACGTGCGCCTTGTAATCGACAGGCTCGCGGACAGGATCGCAGGCCTCGACATCAACGAGATAGCCCCCGTCTACGACAGCGGCCAGACCGCAACGCTTGGCGCAAAGCTGATCCGGGAGTTCATGGCGGCGAGGGCTAGTGGCAGGGAGTAGGGGCGGTTTGCCCTAGGCATTTCAGAAAATAGCATTGCTAGATATCGGTTTTATCACTGTTCCCCTCGTTTTCTTGATGGTGCTCGAAGCATTTTAGCTATCGTTTTCCATCATGCGTAATTTGTGGAAGACTCAACTGTAAAGGGCATTAGGGCGGATCCTGAAACCTCCCGCTTCGCCCCCTCATATCAGCGGCTCCGGCCCCCTCTCCCCCGCTAGAGGCAGCCTTGCGCGGTGCACGACCAAAGGATCTGCAAAGCCGATTGCCCTGTTCAAGAGAAGCCGCTTTCCCTGAATAGTCATGGCGTAGACGGGAATTGCAATCCCCATCTGCATACAGGCCCGCCGGCCCACAACATCCCTGACCGCTCTTGAGGCGCACGACCATACGAGATCGCACGACTCTGCAAGGACTTGGGCCTTCTTCTCATCTATCCCCGTCGTGTGAACTGCGAGAATCGCGGCGTCCCCGCCCTCCCTGATGGCTCGGGCATCGTCTGCCCGGCTCCCAGATATCGTCACCCCAATCCGGCGAAAGCCCGCTTCTTGCGCCCTCTTCCACCCCTCCAGCTGGTCGATTGCGGCCTCCCGGCCGAGGAGGATGCAGCCTTTGGCGATCAACCCGTCCTGGATCTCGGGTATGGGATCTGTTCTGATGAGGCCTGTCATATGGGCACCTACCGCGAGGAGAACTTCAGGCCTCGTTATGACAGCAGTTCCAGCTCCCTCGCAGACGGTGACAGCCGCATCCAGGAGGCCTTCCTTCAGGGCATCGGCCATGATCTCGGCTGCGCCGAAGGCAACTGGCCCGTCCCGAAGCTCGAGAACCCTCGCTGCGCCGTACATGCCGAGCTTCTCCATATGCTCCCTCAAGGCCATCTCAACCGTCTCCCTGCTCTCCTCCCCGTGGCGATAGAGGTCCTCTCGAAGTGGACACCTCTTCACCAGGGGATCGCTCAGCACCTGGATCTCACCGTCGATGATCCTGACCTTGGCCCCTGCCATCTCCAGAATATGTTCAGCCATCCCCATCACCGAAGGGCTCGCCCTCTCTTTACGAGGGCAGCCTTGCCCTTCCTTCGAGATATCTCCAATGGCACAAAGGGCTATCGATTGCATTGGATCCTTCGAGATCGATTCGTGTTCATGCATGACGGCCAATCTCCTATCGGGGCCTGCCTATTTAAAATTATATATCTCATGTATTAATTATTGCGCTTGTCTTTATAAGGTAGCTCGTTCTATTTTCAAGCATCTCTCAAGGGCAATAGGTTTGATATATGTTAGAGAGAGATGAATTGGCTGGAGGCTGGGCACAACGTCCTTGCGAAAAAATCCACTCACCACTTTCAAGATGCAGGGATGCATTGGTGTAGATCTAAAGGGCCGAGCGTCCTTGCGAAGAAAGACGCTCATCACCATCGGGGCGGTCCTCCTCCTTCTGATGATCTCGATTGGCCTGATCATGGAGATCCACTTCATGAGCAGCATCTACGGGCTGGAGGCCGAGGCTGCTCAAGGTGAAATGAAGGAGGTCATCTTCGCCCTCGATGACGAGTTTGCGAGGCTTCTGGCAACGACCATCGACTGGGCCGAATGGGATGACACATATGCATTTGTGGGTGGGAGAGACGAGGAATATATCAGCTCCAACCTGAATGATGGAACCTTCATCGCATTGGGAATTGACCTCGTGATCTTCCTCGATTCCGAGGGAGGAATCGTCTTCGCAAAGCTCTACGACTCACAGGACGGGTGTGGGGGGCCGGTTGTGCCCGAGCTTATGAAGGAGATCGAGTCAAGAGGTCCATTGGTAAGGCATGGCCTTCCGAATGAGAGCGAGGGCGGCCTTCTTCTCGTCGGGACCTACCCCATGCTCATAGCAGCCCACCCAATACTCACCAGCCTCGGCGAAGGGCCTGTACAAGGCACACTCATATTCGGCTCATGCCTCGACGAAGAGGCCTTCTCTCGCATCGGACGATTGACAGGGACCAACGTAACCATAGGAGCGCTCAACTGGACAGAGCTTCCGCCGGAGGTCGCAAGGGGGTTTGAATTCTCCGGCGAAGCCATGGGATCGCACATCGTGGTGAGCCCCTTGGACGAGGAGATCATGGCCGGCTATTCCATCCTCTCCGACATCCACGGCCAGGGCACGCTTGTTCTGCAAACGGAGACCACAAGGGAGATCTTCAATCAGAGCAGATCGAACAGATATCTCGTCCTCCTGTCGATACTGATCGCAGGCTTAGTGCTCGGGGGGGCGATCTTGATTACTCTGGAGCGAAGGGTGCTCCACCCACTCGCCGCCCTCAACGTCTCGCTATCCCAGATCGGGGAGAAGGGGGATCTTTCTGCCAGGGTTCCACAGACGGGAAGGGATGAATTTGCAAGCCTTTCGCAATCTATCAACGCCATGCTCGAGTCGCTTGAGGAGGCGATGAATTGGGTGAGGGAGAGCGAGGAGCGCTACAGGAACATCTTCGACCTCTCGCTTAACGGCTTTGCCCTTCACGATATGGTCGTTGATTCGAACGGCCGGCCGGTCGACTTCATCTTCCGGGAGGTCAACCGCGCTTTTGAGGATCTCACAGGCCTGAAGGCGGATGGGATCATTGGGAGGCGCCTTTCCGAGGTATTCCCCGGCATGGTGGACGATCCTGTGATAGAGATCTACGGCCGTGTGGCCCTTGGTGGAGAGCCCGCTCGGTTCGACCGGTTCTTCCAGGGCCTTGGGAGGCACTACGATGTCGCGGTCTTCTCTCCAGGTAAGGGCCAGTTCGTGACCATATTCACCGACATAACCGACCTGAAGAGGACCGAGGAGGAGCTGAGAGCGGCCAAGGAGAAGGCGGAGGCCGCGACGAAGGCCAAGTCGGACTTCCTCGCCAATATGAGCCACGAGATCCGAACCCCCCTCAACGCCATAATCGGCATGAGCAACATGTTGCAGGAGACCTGCCAGAATGAGGGTCAGAGGGAATACCTGGAGACGATTCGTTCCAGCAGCGATGCCCTTTTGGAGGTCATAAGCGATATACTGGACTTCTCCAAGATCGATGGCGAGAAGATGGAGCTCGAGAGGGAGCCAGTCGACCTGAGGGAGATCGTCGAGAAGTCCTTGGATATGGTCGCTATGAAGGCTGCCGAGAAGGGCCTGGATCTCAACTATTCGATGGAGCCGGATGTGCCGAGTATCATCGTCGGCGATGCGGCAAGGCTCAGACAGGTGCTCTCAAACCTGCTGAGTAACGCCGTCAAGTTCACAGAGAGGGGCGAGGTCGACCTGACCGTCTCATCGTCCGGGGACGATTCCGATGAGATCCACGTGGAGGTGAGGGATACGGGGATTGGAATTCCTCCTGAGAAGATGCCGCTGCTCTTCCACTCCTTCAGCCAGGTGGACTCATCGATTACGAGGCAGTATGGGGGAACGGGGCTCGGACTTGCCATCTGCAGGAGGCTTGTCGAGATGATGGGCTGCCGGATCTGGGCCGAGTCTACGCCTGGGGTGGGAAGCGTCTTCAATCTTGCGATCCCCGCACAGAAGGCCGCGGATCATCCAGAGCCACCGGTCGCCGGCCTTGCGGGAAAGGAGGTGCTCGTGGTAGATCATAGCGTTCTTGCCCGAACGATGCTCGGCCAGGACCTGGCAAGCTGGGGCATGCATCCCCTGGCCGTCTCAACCGGGAGGGAGGCTTTGGAGGCGCTGGATCGAGGAGAGCGGTTCGATATCGCCCTGATAGATATGGAGATCTCCGATATGGATGGCAATTCACTGGCTGAGGCCATCTCCGCCCTGCTCGGCCGAGGGCAGATTGCGATCATCATGATGACTACGCTTGGCAAGCGCAGCCGGGGAATGGAGAATAACCTCATCTCCGGCGTCCTGGAAAGGCCGGTCAAGCGCGAAGCCCTTCGCTCAGCCCTTCAGAAGGCAGTTGCCCCTGACGATTCGATCGTGTCCTCGTCCAATGCGGCAGGCAAGGCGGAGCCAGGAGGGCGCAAGCGATTGAGCATACTGCTTGCCGAGGACAATCCAGTGAACCGGAAGGTGGCGCTCACCATGCTCAAGCACCTGGGCTACAACGCCGACGTTGTGGCAAACGGCCAGGAGGTCCTCGATGCCCTTTCTGATCATCATTACGATGCGATACTCATGGACGTTCAGATGCCCGTCATGGACGGGATGGAGGCTGCCCGGCGTATTCGAGCAGCGGGAAACCACCGTCCGTGGATAATTGCGATGACTGCGCACGCGCTGGAGGGGGACAGGGAGAGGTGCATCGAGGCTGGCATGGACGACTACGTGAGCAAGCCTGTGAGGATGGGGATTCTTATGGCAGCGCTCGACCGCGCCCTCAAGGCTTGCCGGACGGAGGACGGCGGAGACGCCGAAGGAATCCAAGGGGGGACAAAACCTCCCGGCCAAGAATGATTGCTCCAAGCCAGAAGGCGGCCTCCCCGGCGACGACGATTGCTGCGGAGAGCAAGGCCTTCCCCTCGATGGAGAGGGTGAGCATGGGAACGACCAGAAGCATCCCATAGATCGGGAAGGAGAGGCCGACCAGGGCAAGGCCGATCCATCGTCGGCCTGGAAGGGGTCTCATCCCTATGAAGAGATGCTCCGCAATTGAAGGAGGGCGCGCTCGACCTTCTCTCGCATCTCCCCAATCCTGGATCGATATTGCAGGAGCTGCTCTTCCCTCACTAGGAGCATCCGGGAGGTCTCGGCGGGGGCCGGTCCGCCCGGCTGGTCCCTCCTCTCGACGTTTCGGCGAGGGTCGAGCGCATCTTCGAGGTCCCGCTCGCCAAAGCCCATCTCGCTCGGCCTGATTCCCAATGGCTCCCCTGCTCTGTCGAGGTCCTCGATTCCGGGGAGATGCCCCGTCGCAGCAAGCGCTCCTACGATCCTATGGGCCTTTCGAAATGGAATACCGGTCGACCGGACGAGCGAGTCGGCAAGCTCCGTTGCCGTGGAGAAGCCGGCTCCAGCGCTCTCCTCAAGGCGATCCTTATCGAAGCGGACGGATGCCATGCACCCATTCATGATCCTGGTCGAGCCTCGCGTCCAGGAGAGAGCCCTCCACAGATGGGGGGTTACCTCCTGCAGATCCCGGTTGTAGCTCAGGGGAAGGGCCTTGCATATCGCAAGTGCAGCAGTCAGGCTTCCGAGGACCGAGCCCGCCTTTGCCCTGACGAGCTCTGCCGTATCCGGATTTTTCTTCTGGGGCATGATCGAGCTAGTCGAAGCGAAGAGGTCGTCGATCTCGATATAGGCGAACTCCGTTGTGGACCAGAGTATCAGCTCCTCGGCGAGCCGGCTGAGCGTGACCATCTGGATCGATAGGGCTGAGAGCGCCTCCAATATGAAGTCCCTAGTCGACACGGCATCCATGCTGTTCTCTATAAGGCCGTCGAAGCCGAGCAGCTCGCATGTCCGCCTTCGGTCTATTGGAAAGCCGGTCGAGGCGAAGGCGGCCGATCCAAGGGGGCTCTTGTTCAGGCGGGCGTAAGCATCCATTAGCCTATCCAGATCGCGGGAGAGGGCATCGCCGTGGGCGATTAGATGATGGGCTAAAGTGGTTGGTTGTGCGTGCTGCGTATGGGTGAATCCTGGTGAGAGCGTCTCGCGTGTCTCAGCAGCCCTCCTCCATATTGTCTCGGTGAGGGAGAGCACCTCTTCCATCAGGTCGAGGATCTCCCCTCGAAGGGCCAGGCGGATGCAGGTTGCAACCTCGTCGTTTCGCGACCTTCCCATATGCATTCGCCCCCCAACCTCTCCAACCTGGGCGATCAGATAGGCCTCGATTGCCTCGTGCACGTCCTCGCCCGGCCCCAGATCGGCCTCCTCGATTTCATCGAGCGCCTGGATGATGCTCGATGCGTCTTCCTCAGATATGAGGCCTGCTTCACTTAGCATGATCAGATGGGCCCTGTCGACCAAGAGGTCTGCCTCGAATATCCGATGATCGGCCTCTCTCGATGATATAAACTCCAGGACATCGTCGGAGATCTTGCCCAGCCTTCCTTCCCTCAGCAGCATCGATCATCCACCTCAGGTTGTATAATTGGCGTTGATATCGATGTATTCGTGTGTCAGGTCACAGCCGAACGAGCGGGCAGTGCCCTCTCCAGAGTGGAGGTCGATTAAGATGTAGATCTCTTCGCCTTTCATCAGCCTCTCTGCCTCCTCCAAGACTCCATCGACGATTCTCCCCCGATCGACTAGCTTCACCTCGCCTCCGGTCCCCCGGAATCGAAGGGAGATATCATTGGGATCGAAATCGGCTCCCGACCTTCCTAGAGCGCATACTATGCGGCCCCAGTTCGGATCCTCTCCGTAGATCGCGGTCTTCACGAGGTTGCTCCTGGAGACGGCTTTTGCCGCGAGTCGTGCATCCTCGTTCGTTCTAGCGCCGGAGACGACGGTCTCCATGTACTTGCTTGCGCCTTCTCCATCTCTTGCCATCTTCCGGGCGAGGGAGATGCATACATGGCCCAAGGCCTCCTTGAATACCTCTTTTTGGCAGCTTCGCCTGCCGGTTGCCGTGATCAGTACCATGTCGTTCGTGCTCGTGTCGCCGTCGACGGTGAGCATGTTGAAGCTGGAATCGACCGCTTCTGCGAGGCTCTCCGCGAGGTCATCGCGCGAGATCTCCGCGTCGGTGTAGAGGAAGGCGAGCATCGTTGCCATATTGGGCTCTATCATCCCCGCCCCCTTGCAGATCCCGGCCACCCTTATGCCGCCGTGCTCGACTGCCGCCTCCTTGATCCTGGTGTCGGTAGTCATGATCGCGCGTGCAGCATCCTGGCTTGCCTGCGGCGTTTCGCTGAAGGATCCTTTTGCTTCCTCGGCGAGGGCTCTAAGCAGGTCAATGTCCAGATAGCGGCCGATGACCCCGGTTGAGGCAACGGCTATGCGGGATCTCTCGGTCTTCAGGATCTTGGCAAGGATGCCTGCCATCTCTCCTGCATCATCCAGCCCCTTCGCACCCGTGTAAGCGTTAGCACAGCCGCTGTTTGCAATCACCCCGTCGAGGCGGCCTTCCCTTGCGAGGTTTCCTGCAGTCAGATCGATTGGGGCTGCTCGAACCTTGTTCCTGGTGAAGACCCCTGCACCAACGCCGCTGCAGGCAATCATCGCAAGGCCGTACCGGTCCCGCCGGATCCCGCAGCCCGAAAGGCCGTCGATTGCAGATATGCCTCCCTCAATCTCCCTCATCCAGGTCTCCTCCAAGCCCTGATATGATGTCTCCCCGGGTGACTATTCCAACAAGCCTTCCTTCCTCCACAACGGGAAGGCGGTTGATCCTGTGGCGAACCATCATCTCCGCCGCCTCCTCGATCGATTGGTCCGGCGCTACGAGGTGGACTTGGCGGTTCATCACATCGGCAACCGACATCTTCTCGATCTCGCCGAGGGAGATCTTCAACCTCTCCCATCTGATGAGGTCTCTAACCGGCACCTCCAGGATCTCGAGGGGGCTAGGGAGCCAGAGGCCTCCATCCTCGCCCTCGTCCGAGAGAAGCCTCAGGAGATCGGACTCGGAGACGACGCCCACAACCTTCTCGCCCAACAAGACTGGCATTCCGCTTATCCTCTTCTCTCGAAGCAGCCGCGCTGCGTCGCTTACCGGGGCATCCTCTTGGCAGGTCACCGGCTCGGAGTTCATAACATCGCTTACCTTCATCTCGATTCCCTTCTCCTTATCCGTCTCCATGGCTTATGGGGATTGTCCTCTTCTTCTCTATCTCCGCTTCAGGGCGCTCCTCCCGGGAACCAGAGGCCCGCAGTCTCAGCGAGTCCCATCATGAGGTTCATGTTCTGGATGGCCTGGCCGGATGCGCCCTTGACGAGGTTGTCGATGGCGGAGATCGCAACGAGCCTGTCCTCGCCCTTCTCCGCCTCGAACCCTATGTCGCAGAAGTTGGAGCATCGGACGTTTCCGAGCATGGGCACTCCTGTCATCCTGACGAAGGGAGCGTTCTTGTAGAACTGCTCGTAGATCTCTGAGACGGCTGCCCTGTCCTGGATGACGTCCGCCTTCTCCTCCTTGACTATGACGTGCGCCGTTGTGAGTATCCCCCGCACAGTGGGGATGACGTGTGGGGTGAAGCTGACCTTGACGTTGCCTGCAAGGAGGGCGAGCTCCTGGCGGATCTCGGGGACGTGGCGGTGGTTGGTGATCTTGTAGCATCGGATGTTCTCTGCGAGGTTTGGGTAGTGGCTCGTCTCGGAGGGCTCCGCCCCTGCCCCTGAGACGCCCGACTTCGAGTCGAAGATCACCCTCTCGATGATCCCGGCCTTGGCAAGCGGAGCTGTTGCGAGGATCGCCCCTGTAGGGTAGCAGCCGGGGTTTCCGATTAAGTTGGCTTTCGCAACCTCGGGGTGGAGCTCGGGAAGGCCGAATACCGCCTCCCTTGGGGCGCGGTGTGTGATGCCGTAGGTCTTCTCGAAGACGTCGACTGGCAGGCGGTAGTCGGAGCTTAGATCGATCACTTTCGCCCCGCTGTCGAGAAGCGCTGGCACCCAGTCCATCGCAGTCCCGTGGGGTACGGCCGTGAATACGACGTCGCATCGATCAGCCACCTCAGCAGCCGTCGGCGCCTCGAACTTGAGGTCATAAATGCCGCGCAGGTGTTGGTGAGCGCTTGCCACATCCTTTCCGGCGAGCTTCCTGGATGTAATGCAGACCGCTTCTGCCTCCGGATGGCATGATAGGAGGCGAAGTAGCTCGCCTCCGGTATAACCAGATCCGCCGATTATGCCGATGTCCAACATAGAGGGAGCACTCGACCCTGCTTATATAAATTTAACACGCTGCGCCTATCGACATAAGCTCTCGCTAAGCCTTGCGAGATCCTCCCCGATTGCCGATATCATCTCCTTGCCCTCCAGAATGGAGAGCCAGCGCTCTGGAATCCACGCACTGCCGCTGGCAGCTCCAGCAAGGGCTCCTGCTATTCCCGCAATCGAGTCCGAGTCGCCCCCGCCGGAAGCAGCAGACGAGACCGCCTCCTCTGGCGGATACTTCAGGAAGTAATAGAAGGCAGAAGGGACGGTCTCGACCGTCGCAGGCGAGTTTCCTAGAGTCCTTACGGCAACCTTCTCGTCCTCCTCCAAAAGATCGATGACCATTCGAAGCGCTTCTCCCATCTTGCTGTCCACGCGGCCTGCCAGGGCCGATGCCTTCTCGATGACGGCAAGGGGCCTTCGGCCTTGGAGCGAGAGCGCAACCCCTGCGGCAACTGCTACAGCCCCCGCCCTCGACGAGGTGGAAGTGTGGGTCGGAAGGCTCTGCAGATCGGCGTACCGGCAGACGATATCGAGGTTGCAGTGGTAGACGAGGCCGATAGGGGCAACCCGCATGGCAGATCCGCATGTTGGAATTGGGGAGCCCGTCTCCCTCCAGCCCTTGCTGGCGATCAAGGCCTCGACTGATGAACGCGTTGCAATTCCCACGCCTCGGTCCAGACCCGAGGCCCAGGACGAGCCCCAGTCGGCAAGCCTTTGGCTGAAGAGGTCGCAGGAGAAGCCGCGGGCCTCGATCATGGACTTTGCGAGAATGAGCGTCTCCTCGGTGTCGTCGGTGTACTGGCCGGCCCTCAGGCCGTAGTGAAAGTGGCCTTCCCCGGGGGCTATCATCTCCGTCACGCGCCCAAAGCGCCTTTTAATCTCCGCTCTATCGAGGCCCTCGACCGGCATCCCGAGGGCATCGCCCACAGCGAGGCCAAGGAGAGAACCCTTTATGCGGTCCTGAAGGTCGATCATGATCGGCTTTTCGATCCGTCTGGATAAAAAGAGTTCCTCGCTGTTTGATGTGGGCGAGCACTTTCCTTCCTATTTCAACCACGAATGAACGCGAATGAACGCTAATATTCTACCTTAAAACACATATAATTAGGGTATATGTATGCGTATTCGTGATTGATCCATCGAAGTTCAGGCGTGCCAAAGTTGACAATATGTACAAACAGGGAACAGGGCGGTGATCCCTTTCTACATAGTTCAGCGAAGCGCCAATCTTTGGGAAGGATTATCACTCGGGCCTTCAACATCTGTATCGAATGGCGAAGGATCACCTGAGGGCCTGGGATCGCGATTACGAAAGGCGCGGGAGGCTCTGGGGCGGCGCCGGGGATCTGCCCGAGCTTCCTCAGGGATCGCGGATACTGGAGCTTGGCTGCGGCGACGGAAAGACCCTTACGCTTGCGGCGGACCGTGGATTGCAGTCAATCGGCCTCGACATATCGAAGCAGGCGCTCGCCCTTGCCCGCGGCGCGGCCCCCGCCTCCCCCCTGATCCTCGCCGATGCTCGCGCCCTTCCCTTCCGGGATGCCTGCTTCGATTACATCCTCGCCTATCACGTCTTCGGTCATCTGCTCGAAGGCGAGAGGCGGGCTTCCGCGCGGGAGGCGGCTCGCGTGCTTCTGCCCGGAGGGAGGCTCTTCTTTCGGGAGTTTGGGGATGGAGACATGCGCTTTGGTCGGGGCGAGGAGGTCGAGCAGGGGACGTTTCGCCGCGGCGTAGGAACGATCACCCACTACTTCACGCCGGAGGAGGCGGGGGCCCTCTTCTGCGGGATGCAGGCGATACGGGCGGAGGCTGTGCGCTGGACGATGCGGATTATGGGGCAAGAGGTCATGCGAGAGGAGGTATGGGCGGAGCTGGTGGGGGTGGTGGAATAGGGGAGGTAATACGGTATACTGACGCAACGTGCATCTAAGAAACGATGTGAATCGATCGTTAAATCTGAATACAAACCTGCAAATGATAACAAACTATCTCATGAAAATGGAGATGATCATGATCCGCCAGCATCCCAGCCCCCGGCGCGGGACGCCGGGGCGGTCGTGATGTAGCCGTCGCCATTTGTGTGCAGGACTTGACCTCACCAACCCGCCACCATTGCTGCATCCGCTCAGTCGAATCCTTTCCAGGCCGCCCCTCAGCCTGGCGTATGAATAAGCGATGAAGATTAGGCTCTCCATATCTTCTTTGCCTCAAGGGGATCGATCTTAGATCTCTCAATACAGCCTCTCAGCTCTTGTTTAAATCGATCCTTGTCAATCAATTTAGTGAGGGCGCTTGTGTCGAGGACGATCATATTCTGGATCTCGATAGCTCCCTTATCTTCCTGGAGTCCTCAACAAGTCCCCTAAGCAGATCCTCGTCCTCGATAGAGCCGAAGTAATCTACAAGGCCCATCTTCTCGCGCCCAAGCAGCCTATCGATCGCGCTGCTGTTGCTCTCGCCCTCTTGCATCTCCATCTTTTGCAACTCGTTTCTGATAAGAGGTTAGTTCCTTTGCATCTGAATACGTGTACTCAGAGATATATCGGCTTCGCGATTTGGCGACGTTATAAATCCTTCCTCCACCCTTGTGCAGCCATCGTCTCCCCCGAAAGATCAGCATTCACCCTATGCCATGCAATTAGGCGGCTTCCGTCATACTCTCGATTTCGATAAATCAACCGGGAACTTTCCTTATGCTAAGATATACAATACCTTGACGATCCTCCGGCCAGACCGAGCAGTCGCTATCAAGCGATATCGTGTAGTGTTCGTCAAAGCCAGGACCCCAATTGAATGCCCAATAGAACTTACCATTGCTGACCCGGTTTTTCCATGCGGCCTCCTCGTAAAAATATGCATCAAGCGGCGATCCCCTGTAGACGGTCTGCTGCGAGGAGGTAACAAGGCCCCTCTCAACATCGATCTCCTGATCGACGCTCATACTGCCCTGATGGATCTCGGCATTTCGAGAGAGCGAGCAGAGGTCGCTGTAGCTGCCGGAGAGATCGTTGTAGGCATACCCAGACTCCGCCGAGGCTGCCATCTGGGCCGAGAGCTCTGCCGAGCCGGGCCAAAGGGATGCCGCGCTGGAATCCGTGAGCCTTGTGGCCCCCTCGGTCAGAACGGTTCGCTCGACGAGATAGCCCTCCCCTCAGTCGTGCCCTTGAAAGGTCTGGATCATGAGCGCATCCCCGGAGCCTGAGACCTCTCGCAAGTCGCCGACCTTCATCTCGACGGGATCACTCGATATGCTCTCCCAGACGGAGGTGCCCTGGCTCACGATCATCTCCTCTCCAGCGCCAACTCCCACATCCCAGTTCGAAAGTGAGAAGCCGACCTTTATCGCTCCTCCGGTCTGGAGCATCATTATAACGACGAGGGCGAAGGCGATTCCATTGAACGTTGAAAACATGGCGATTAATCCCCCACACGAGAGATATAATATACACCTTCAATAGTTATAAAACCACCGACTGCCCCCAAACGTTATATCGCATTTACTTCCATTATCTTTTGGGAGCGATCTCCTTGGAGAAGATTCACACAACCTGCATCTACTGCGGCTGTGGTTGCGGCCTGTTCCTTCATGTGGAAGGCGACCGTGTCGTTGGAGCCTCGCCTTCGCCCGGCCACCCGCTCTCCCGCGGCCGCCTCTGCATCAAGGGCTGGCTCGCAGGCGAGTTCGTCGGCCACCCGGACCGTCTGCGCTACCCCCTCATCAAGAGGGACGACCGTCAGGTCAGGGCAACCTGGGATGAGGCGCTCTCCCTCGTGGCAGGCCTTTTCACGGAGGTGAAGGAGACATACGGCCGAGATTCTCTCGCGGTCCTCACTTCGGCGAAGGGCACGGACGAGGAGAACTTCATGTTGATGAAGCTTGCCCGCGCCGTCCTGAAGACGAACAACGTTGACCACGTGGCGCGGCTCTGCCACGCCCCAACGCTCGCCGCTTTGAGCTACGCCCTTGGAAGCGGCTCCATGACGAACCCGATCGATAGCCTTCTCAAGTCCGAGGCAATCTTGGTCGTCGGATCCAACACGACCGAGCAGCATCCGATGGTTGCAGCAAACATCCTCGAGGCCCAATCGAAGGGCGCTGACCTCCTAGTCTTCGATCCGAGGCGAACGCAGATTGCAGATCTGGCAGACATCCATCTAACACCCGCGCCCGGCACCGACGTTGCCTGGATAAACGGCCTGTTGAACGTGATCATTGATGAGGGATTGACCGACGAGAAGTTCATCAGGGATCGCACGCAGGGCTTTGAGCAGGTGAAGGAGGCGGCAAGCTGCTACACCCCGGAGGTCGTGGAGTCGATCTCAGGAATCCCGTCCGGTCAGCTTAAGGAAGCTGCCCTCTCCTACGGCGCGGCCGAGGCCGCTTCAATCGTCTACGCCATGGGCATAACCCAGCATACGGCAGGCACCGACAACGTCCAAGCGCTCGCAAACCTTGCCCTTGCAACCGGAAACCTGGGCCGGGAAGGGACTGGAATCTACCCTCTCCGCGGCCACCAGAACGTCCAGGGTGCCTGCGATATGGGGGCGCTTCCAGACCTCCTGCCCGGCTACAGCAAGGTGTCGGATCCTCGAAGGTTCGAGGAGGCCTGGTCGGTCGACCTTCCAAGGGAGCCGGGCTTGACCGCAGTCGAGATCCTGGAGGCTGCAAAAGAGGGATCTATCAAGGCCATCTACATCTCTGGGGAAAATCCGCTCATGAGCTATCCCGATAGGGACTGGGTCTCAAAAGCGTTGAAAGCGCTAGACCTCCTGGTCGTGGCCGACATCTTCCCGACTGAGACCACGCGCCTTGCCCATGTGGTCCTCCCGGTCGCATCATTTGCCGAGAAGGATGGGACGTTCACATCGACCGAGAGGCGGGTCCAGCTCATCTCTAAAGCCGTAAGCCCGCCCGGGGAGGCCCTTTCCGAGCTCGAGGTGATATTCCAGCTCATGGAACGGCTCGGGGCCCCATATCGATCCCTCTCGCCAGCGGAGGTTATGGAGGAGATCGCTTCTCTCAATCCGCATTATGGCGGCATAAGATATCGGAGGCTCGGGATCGATGGCCTTCAATGGCCCTGCCCGGACGAGGACCATCCGGGAACGGGAATCCTCCACCGAGAGGCCTTCCCGATCGGGCGCGCCAGGTTTCGCCCGGTCTTTCAGAAAGAGCTTCACGAGTCTCCTGACGAGGACTATCCCTTCCTGCTCATCACAGGAAGGACCCTGTACCACTTCCACTCGGGCAGCATGACGCGGAGGACCTCTCTGCTGGATCGGGAGGTCCCAGGGCCCGTCGTTGACGTGAACCCGGATGACGCGAAGCACCTGGGGATTAGGAACCGCCAGAGGGTCGTCCTCGAGTCTCGGCGCGGCCGTTTGGAGGTCGAGGCCCGGATCGACCCCGGGCTAATGCCTGGCATCCTCTATCTCCCATTTCACTTCAGCGAGGCTCCCGCAAACGCGCTTACGGCGAGGGCTCTTGATCCTGCATCTAAAATCCCTGCCTTCAAGATATCGGCCGTCAGCATGAGGAGGGCTTGACGATGATAGCCTTCCTTCCAAATAAGGAGATGGTTCCCCTCATCGAGGCCTTGGCAGGAAGGCTGGAGGTAATCGCGCCCGTCCTCTCAGGAGGCCAGCCGGTATTCGCCACCTGGAACGGGCAGGAGCTTGCGCTTGACGCGGAAAATCCCCTCTCCTCCCCGCTCGAGTTCCTCCTCCCATCGCGAGAGGCGCTCTTTCGCTACGTCCAGCTCTCCGGACGCTACACCTTCGAGGAACCTCTTGTGTCCGCCCGTCTGATATTTGGAATCAGGCCGTGCGATCTCTTTGCCGTCGAAGTGCTCGATCGGATAATGACGGAGGAGCCCTGCGACCAGGCCTACCTCGGCCGCCGAAGGTCGACCGTCCTCGTCGCCCTCAATTGCACGAGGCCTGGATCCGAGTGTACATGTGCTCAGATGGGATCGGGCCCGGGATGCGTTGCAGGCTTCGACCTCGCGATGACCCCGCTCGGGGACGGCTACCTAGTTGAGTCGGGCTCTCCGGCCGGAGTTCTCATACTGAGGGAGCATCCGGAATTCTTCAGGGAGGCAAGAGACGAAGAGATCGAAATGAAGGGGGCGCTCCTCAATGAGTCGAGGGAGCAGATGATCATGACCCGGCCAGACCTCTCGCTCCAGTCGATGCAGGAAGCCATAAGGGCCGCTGACTGGGAGAGGCTCGGCGACCGTTGTCTTCGTTGCGGCGGATGCAGCTTCATCTGCCCTACCTGCCACTGCTTCAACGTCCTGGATCAGGGGGTTCCCGACGGGGAAAGGGTGCGTTGTGCCGATAGCTGCATCCTCTCCGGCTTCTCTCGCATGACAAGCGGCGCAAACCCGCGTGCTACGCAAGGCGAGAGGCTTGCCAACTGGTACAGGGACAAGTTCATCTACATGCCGGAGAAGACCGGTCTGCCCGGCTGTGTTGGATGCGGGCGCTGCCATAGGGTCTGTCTCGCAAGGTTTGACAGGCGAAAGCTGGAGGCTCTTCTATGAGCGAGTACATACCGATGCAGGCCGAGATCGAGGATATCGATCGCGTAACCTCGGATACTTACCTCATATCGCTTCACATCCTTGAAGGCGAGGGCCTTAGCTACAAGCCCGGACAGTTCATAATGGTCTCCGTCTTCGGGCTTGGCGAATGCCCCATATCGATAGCCTCGAGCCCTACGAGGGATACCCTCCAGATCTGCATCCGACGGGCCGGACGGATAACCAGCGGCATCATGGACAGCCGGATCGGTGACGTGCTCGGCATAAGGGGTCCCTATGGAAACGGCTTTCCCCTGGAGAGGATGGGCCGGGATATACTGATCGCCGGCGGGGGCTCTGGATTTGCCACATTGCGCTCGCTTGTAAACTACATCGTCGATCGGCGGCAATCCTTCGGCGATGTCACTGTGATATACGGGGCTCGCACCAGCCAGGACCTCTACTTCATGCAGGAGTACAAGGGCTGGCAGATGGCCGGTCTCTCCGTTGGCATCACCGTCGACGTGGGCGACGACTCTTGGACCGGAAACGTTGGTATGGTCACATCCCTCCTCGACCGCCTGGAGGTGTCGGTCGGCTCGGCTGCCATATGCGGCCCACCTGTGATGATCAACTCGGTGGCGAACACCCTCCTTACCATGGGCTTTTCCAACTCTGATATCTACATCTCGCTGGAGCGTCATATGAAGTGCGGCCTTGGCAAATGCGGTCACTGCAACATAGGACCATATCATGTATGCCAGGACGGCCCCGTCTTCTCCTATGACAGGGTGAGGGGGCTGTTGGAGAGTTTATAATACTTTTTATAAATTACATGCACAATTCAAAAAAACTATATGTCATCAGGTTCTACGATGACAGAAGAATGGATATGGGGGTTTCTCAATTGATGCATCGTTATCTCGCAGTTCTGATGGCAGGCTTGATCGCCTGCCTGCTTCTCTCGGGCCAGGCATGGGCCGGGATGGGGGTTTCAGGATCATCCGAACTGAGCTTGCCCCTTCTCGGCGAAGCGGTTGCGGGCCAGTATTCCGCCGGGGGTGATTCTGCGACTGCCGCCTACTCTATGCAGGCGCCTATGACCTCTGAGCAGGATAAGCTTCTCAGCTACGACCAGCAATCGACGGGAGCGTCCCAGATCTACTATCAGGGATCCTATCAGCAGTGGAGCCGCTTCTCCACCTCCTATCCCTCCAGCACTCCTGGGATGTGGGTCGAGACCCACTACGGTTGGTCGTGGTACGCTCATTCTCCCCTGGGCGGATGGGTTCGTGCATTGCTCTTCCTTCCAAGAACTGGGGACGTTCGCCTCTACGAGATATATCCAAGCGGCATCACCCAGTCGAGCAGCTTTGGCGTTATCCCCTCTGGCTACAGGTACATCTGGTTCTATGGAGATATCCCTGGCACGCATATGATCGTCTTCGCTGTCAATGATCTGCCCAGCAACGCGGTCATGATCGACGTTGGATCATACACATCCGGGTCAACGGGCTATGGATCGAGCTATGGATCTAGTTACAGTTCGAGCTACGGCTCGTTCTCGTCCGGGACCGCAACCTCGATTAGCCGCTCAACCTCGGTCGTCTACACCTCCGACTCTGCCGAGACCTCCGGCGAGTGATCATCTTCGATCCTTCCGGAGAATCCGGAAGATCGACCTTTTTTCGCTTGTACCTTGGCCTTCCAACCTTGTCTTAGATAAGACCTAATAAAATTAAATATGACTGGGCTAGATATATCAGCAATGATCCGGGGGATTCGAGCCGATGCTAACTGTAAGAGATTACATCATCAGGAAGCTGATGGACCTGAAGGTGGACCTATGTCTTCGGCATACCTGGGGATTATGTGCTCGGGTTCTACAGGATGCTCGAGGACAGCCCGCTTGCGCTAGTGAACACCAGCGATGAGCAGGGGGCGGCCTTCGCAGCAGATGCCTGCAGGCCGTCTGCTCGCGGGCAGATGGATGATCCTCCGGAGGGGCATGGCTGAGGGGGGTGCATGCCGATGGAAGCGGCAAGATCAGAAGGCACCAAGGGTGGTCTGGCCTCCCTCATCCGCGGGGGCCTGTTTTCGCGCCCGCCTCGGGATGCGCTCGTCCTGGTTGAAGTAGAAGACCCTGTTTGCCCTCATCGAGATCTCCTCTAGGTAGGGATCGCTCTCTGGGGCGTAGAGCAGCACCACTGCATCTCGTGCAGCCTCCTCCATGGCTTTTGCCATGTACGCCAGTATCTCGCCATCGTCCTCGTAGATGGTGGGATCGTGTTCGATAATGGTTATGGTGTGGCTCGCCTCGCCGAGGATGGTCATCATCTGGAATGCGGTAAAGGCCCTCCTCACATCGAGGTCGGTGAACTGTCGATCGAGCCGGCCGAGGATATGGCTGTGGTTTCCGCAGACGTAGAGGATGCGATAGCGCTGAAGCTCCAGATGGGTTGAGAGGGCCTCGACGAGCATCTCCGGCGGGGCTATCAGCAGGCTGAAGGCTCCTCTGGTCAGCGTGACCGCTCTATGAAGCTCGAAGTCCATGGGGAGGATAGTCCCGGCCGCGGATATAAGGCGGATGCTGGCGTGGTGCGAATGTGACGACCTCCGCCAGACCTCAACTTTTTATGTAATGCTGCAGAGTAGAGTATGGTATGATTGGGTTGGGATGGGATAGGCGATGAGGATACTACTGGTCTCGATGCTCTTGCTGGCGGCGTTGCCTTGCGTCATGGCATCGGTAGAAGATGATGTGGATTGTTCTCTCGCAAGCGCGCCGCCATCCCCTGCTCCGCCCCCCGATCTTGGCATCCTCGTGGATCTGGGATGTGGAGACGACCGCTCCCGCGGCGACCGCATATGGATCGCCGCCGAAGGCGGAAGGAGGGGGGAGCTTGCCCTGCCGCTTGGGTCCTTTGCAATGG
Source organism: uncultured Methanotrichaceae archaeon (assembly GCA_964632755.1). Classification (GTDB taxonomy): domain Archaea; phylum Halobacteriota; class Methanosarcinia; order Methanotrichales; family Methanotrichaceae; genus JAFGMR01. The sequence continues at coordinate 19,193 of CAZWDT010000001.1, read as the reverse complement.
AGGTCCTCTCGCCAGCTAACAAGGGCTATGCGATGCTGTTTCATCGTCTGCCCTCTGGCGACCTCTCGATCCAGTTCATGGGGTATCTCCATCTTGGCCACTCTTATCGCTACTGGTTCTGTGGAGACGCTTTGGGAACCCACGAGATCTGGTATCGAATAGGCTGGCATGAGAGCAATAGCATTCTCTTCCACGTCGGGGATGGCGATCTTCCGATAACGGCTCTGGCATGGACATCTTCACCCACGCGCTGATCCCATATCTCCTGGGGCGGTCGCTTGGGAGGAGCGATTCAGAGGTTGCAGCCCTCGTCGTCGGCGGCATTGCCCCAGACCTCGACGTCCTCATCTCCTGGATCAACTATCTCCATCCAACTACGCTCCTACTGGTCCATCGCGGGATCACCCATTCCCTCCTCTTCGGCATTCTCACGGCCGCCATTGCGATCAAAGCGGCATCCCTCGGTTGCGTGAAAGGGCGCCTCGGCCGCAGTATGCCTCGCCTCACAACGACTGCGGTTGCCTGGGCTTCTCTCGGCGTCCTGATCCATCTTGTCCTCGACATGCTGACAACCCGGGGCGTGCCTCTCCTCTATCCGCTCGACTCAACACGATGGTCCCTCGAGCTCTTCTTCTACTCGGAGACTCTTCTCACGGTTGCAAGCCTTGCGATAATCGTCTCGATCTACCGCCTTGGATGCAGGCGGCCGCTTCTTCTCCTCACGATCGTCCTTCTCCTCCTCGTGGTCCTCGGAGGGATAAGGATGGAGGGAAAGCTGGAAGCCAAGGCCGCAGTTCCTGGATCGGAGAGCTTTCCGCGGCCGGGCCTTCTGCGATGGGACCTCCTCCTCGACCGGGGATCTGCGTGGGAGGTATACGCCTTCAGCCTGCGGGGGGACCCGGAGTCAAGGGGGCTCTATCCAAAGCTCTGCGTCACGTCTTCCGGCCCCGGCCTCAATGAAGCGCTCTTTGCAGCAGAGGGCTTGGCGAGCGTCCGGACGTTGCGCTGGAGGGCATATGCAATTGCCGCAAACGCGACCTGGGAAGACGGTGCCTGGCAGATCGAGTACTACGATCCCCTCGTCAAGGCCGATCTTCTTAATGCCCCGCCCCTTCTAAGGCGGCTAGCAAGAGGCCGGCTGAACCTATCCGTCAGCGTCAAAGATGGATAAGGCAGCGCTTGTCGAAAGGCAGCCTGCCTAGCAGAACCAACTGCTGGCGCTGCCTTCCAAAAAACGGTAACGTAACGCTTGCCAAACGGCAGTCGGCCTAGGCGCGATCCCTCTTCTCGATCAGATCCGCCGGCCTCTCCAGGTCCAGGCCGTAGCGGTCGATCATTGAGAGGAGCTTTCTGTGCCTTGCCCAGAGGCCTGCGATCACTGCGAGCGAGAGGGTAAGCCACGTTGCAAAGAATAGGGCTGCGAGTTCCCGCTCGCCCGGTCGCTGTTCCGAGTTGAGGTAGACCGCGGCCGCGAGGGTGACGATCAAGGAGAGGGATAGATCTGCAAAGGGGGCGAAGGGGCTTCTGTATACGGAAGAGAAGCTCTCCCACTGCCGCTCGACCTCTCCTGCCATCGAGCCTGGGTGGCGGCCGAGGAAGGCTCCTATCCGCTTGACCCTTGCATCGGCGGATGTTATGTGGGAGTCGTAGCAGATGGCAACCATCGGTATGAGGTAGAGGAGCCAGTAGACCTGTTCCATCTCCAATCCCAGGTCGAGAGAGCTTATGCCGAAGAGCAGTGTGACGAATGCAAGCTTCCTTGTGACGTAGCTTGCCCTCTCGTTCTGGGCTGTCACCTTCTCCTCGTGGAGGGCTCTCAAGAACTCCTGGTCGCTGAAATCCGTTTGATCATCTCCCTTCACAGGGTAACTATCTTTTATCTGTTAATAAGTTTCTCTCTGCAGAGGATGATGATGATGATGACATCATCGGATCTACTTATTATAAACAAACAATATTAATATGTTAATTATCAAAAACCGCTCTCCGAGACGGTCTCATCCTATTCCCTCTGGCCATTCAACACGCGCATGCTTTTAAAGTTCGCAACGACTCAGACGCTTCCCCGATTGGTGATGATAAGCGCCCTATTGAACGTGGGTCCTGAGGGGCTATACGAGCCGTTAATGGACTATTTAGAGAGCTTGATGAGCTTCCCTTGGGCAGATCTGAGCGCGATCGATCCAGAATCAGGCAAGGCGGCAGCTGTAAAAAATGTCGAAGATCGGAGGCGAGCTTGCGCCCGGCCCGCCATCGATCTTTATCCGATCTACTCCTCTGCGGATATCGATAGCTTGTAGGAGAAGGTGGCATCCCCATAGTAGCTCTCCACCTTGACGAAGTACCGTCCGGGCTCAAGCTCTTCCTCTATGAGGCTCCATACTCCGTCTCCTCCATCATCGTCGCAGTCCACCTCGCTCTCTTCGGAGTCGTATAGGCATATCTTCGAGTCGCCATCCTCGCCCGATGTCTCCAGTACGACGTTTGACATATTCAGGAGATCGAAGGCGAAGTAGTCCACGTCCTCCTCCTTGGCAATGCAGCCGTCAACATCGAGCGCGGAGGAGAGGTCCACCTCTCCCAGATAGGCGGCCTCCTCGAACCCGTCGTTTGGTTCATTGTCGCATTCCCAGGCAGCTTGGGAGATGCTCAAGGTGTAATTGAACGTGGTGCGCTGTCCATCGCCCTGCACACGCAGATAGTAGGATCCCTCGTCCACCATCTGGATGATACGGTTGCTTCCTGTCGCTACGGGCAGATACCGACCTTCCTCATCGTCCATCGCGTAAAGGATGAGGGCAGGCGTATTCAAGTCGGTCTCCGCCTGGATGGAGATTGCGCCATGTTCCGATGGTATCTCGAACTTGAAGAAGTCCACATCGCCGCTAGGAAGGATCGATCCGCCGATCTGTTGGCTCTCTGAGATCTCCCCAAGGTCCTGGGCGTCGCTTATGCCATCGTTTGGCTCGATCTCGAAGGAGTTACTGAGGGTTATGGAATAGTCGACCTCCTCGTAGGGGCAGGTGCCCAGCCGGAGGTAGTAGGATCCAGGCTCCATCTCCTCGTTGAGTATGCCGCTGGCCGAGGTGATGTAGTTCATATCCTGGTCGAAGAGCACCATCACCAAGTTGCCGTCGGGACTTGAGGCGAGCAGGATTGCCCGTACAGGTTCGGTTATCTCGAACTCGTACCAGGCCTCCTCTCCGGGATAGCTCAGGGATCCCTCGTGGGAGCTCGTGTACATCTCAGATCCAAGCGACCCAAGATCGATCGCCCCTTTCGGGGCGGGTACTGCAGCCGCCTGGATGGGCAGGCCTGTTTCGATATCAGATGCAATGGTCTCGACGTCAGATGCGTTGACCTCAATGCCGGATGTAGCGGTCTCGACATCGGATGCGTTGACCTCAATGCCGGATGTAGCGGTCTCGATATCAGATGCATTGGCCTCAATGCCGGATGCAATGGTCTCGATATCGGATGCGTTAGTCTCCAGACAGAACGCCGGATATAACATGATCAATAGGCCGATTAGGCCGATTAGGAGTTTTGCCATGAATTTCCCCCCGTGTAGTTCTAGCACGCTCCATATATAAAAATTTACCCAGAATATCCCTGAAAGATGGTCAATGACCTAGACTCCCTGCTGCATAAAAGAGGTGGCAGGGAGGCCGACCACCCCCCTACTTCTTCCCGAGCCAGGGCATCATCGCTCGAAGCTCGGCGCCCACCTCTTCTATGAGGTGCTCGCTCTCCAGCTGCTCGAGCGACCTCTTCACAGGGAGGCCTGCCTGGCTCTCGAGGATCCACTCGCGGGCGAACTCCCCCGACTGGATCTCGTCGAGGATCTCCTCCATGGCGATCCTGGACTCCTCGTTGATGATCCGCTCGCCGCGGGTGAGGCCCCCGTACTCGGCCGTGTTCGAGACGGCGTTCCACATCTTCATGAGGCCGCCCTCGTGGATCAGGTCTGTGATCAGCTTCAGCTCGTGGCATGCCTCGAAGTAGGCGATCTCGGGCTGGTAGCCAGCATCAACAAGCGTCTCGAATGCCGCCTTGATCATGGCCGTGACCCCGCCGCAGAGGTCGACCTGCTCGCCGAAGAGGTCGGTCTCTGTCTCCTCGCTAAAGGTCGTCTCGAGGACGCCCGCCCGGGTTCCGCCGATCCCCTTGGCGTAGGCCATGGCGTACCTGAAGGCGTTTCCGGAATGATCCTGCTGAACTGCAACGAGACATGGGACTCCTATCCCCTCCTGATATGTCCTTCTTACGAGGTCGCCTGGCCCCTTGGGCGCGACCATTACCACATCGACGTTCTCGGGGGGCACGATCTGGTAGTAGCGGATGTTGAAGCCGTGGGAGAAGCCCAGGATCTTTCCCTCATCCATGTAAGGGGCGATCTCGCTCTTGTAGATCCTCGCCTGGAGCTCGTCTGGAAGCAGCATCTGGATGTAGTCCGCCTCCTTGCAGGCCTCGGCGACGGATGCCACCCTGATTCCATCCTCCTCAGCCCTCTTCCAGGCAGGGGAGCCGGGCAGGTCGGCGGCGATGACGTTTAGGCCGGAGTCCGCCAGGTTGGCTCCCTGGGCATGGCCCTGGTTGCCGTAACCCACTATGGCTATCACCTTATCCTTCAGAATATCCAGATCCGCATCCTTATCCTTGTATATCTTTGCCATTTACAATTACCTCTTTGAGTGACGCATCCAGCATCGCATATCGAATAGATGGACCAAGGGCGAAGCGAAGGTTACACCTTCACGACCTTGGTCCCCCGCACCATGGAGACCCGGCCCGTTCGTGCCATCTCCTTGATCCCGAACTGACGAAGCAGCCGCACCATGGCGTCGACCTTCTTCTCATCCCCGGTCACCTCGATGACCATGGAGCGAGGAGCCACATCGATGATCTTGGCTCGGAAGACCGAGATCAGCTGCATGATCTCGCTTCTGGAGTTCTTGTCCGCGTTCACCTTGATCAAGGCGAGCTCGCGTTCTACAGACTCCTCCGGCTCGAGCAAGCTCACCCTGATGACGTTGATCAGCTTGGAGAGCTGCTTTATCACCTGCTCGAGGACCTCCTCGTCCCCGTGCACGCATATCGTCATGCGGGAGTAGTCTGGATGGTCGGTCGCACCGACGGAGAGGCTGTCGATGTTGAAGCTCCTCCGGCTGAACATCCCCGAGATCCTTGTAAGGGCGCCAGGGTTGTTCTCCACAATGACCGCTATGGTATGCCTCATGATCAGCCCTCCAGCTCCAGGATCTCCGCGAGGGATGCCCCGGCCGGAACCATTGGGGAGACCATCTCCTTGCTATGCACCTTGAAATCCATGACGGTGGGCTTGTCCGAGGCAAGGCCCTCCTTGATCACGTCCTCGACTTCCGATGGCTTGGTTGCCCGAAGGCCGAGCGCCCCATAGGCCTCGGCCAGCTTGACGAAGTCGGGGCAGCTTCCAAGCGTCGTATGGGAGTAGCGCTCGCAGAAGAAGAGCTCCTGCCATTGCCGCACCATGCCGAGGACCCCGTTGTTCAATATGGCCACCTTGACCGGGATATCGTTCAGGACCGCAGTTGCGAGTTCCTGGATGTTCATCTGAATGCTTCCGTCCCCAGCGATGTCGATGACCTCGCAGTCAGGCATTCCCACCTTGGCGCCGATCGCTGCGGGGAGCCCGTATCCCATGGTGCCGAGTCCGCCGGAGGATATGAACCGTCGGGGATCCTTGTGGGTGAAGAACTGAGCTGCCCACATCTGGTTCTGTCCAACCTCGGTCACGATTATCGCTTCAGGGCAGAGTTCGCAGATCTTCTCGACGACGAATTGGGGCTTGATCACCTCTTCGGACATCACATAGCGCAGGGGAAACTCTTTCTTCCAGTAATCGACCTTATCGTTCCAGGCGGTCCGTGGCCGGGAGCTCACATGGATGAGCATCTCCGATAACGCGTTCTTGGCATCCCCGACGACCGGGATATCCACGCGGACGTTCTTTCCGATCTCGGCTGGATCGATATCGATGTGGATGATCTTGGCCTTGGGGGCGAATGTCGCGATGCTACCTGTTACGCGGTCATCGAACCTCGCGCCCACGGCCAGGATGAGATCGGCATCCTGCATTGCGAAGTTTGCGTACTTCGTCCCGTGCATGCCGAGCATCCCAAGGGAAAGGGGATTGTCCTCGGGAAAGCACCCCATGCCCATCAGGGTGGTTGTAACTGGGGCGTTCAACCTCATCGCAAGCTCGAAGAGCTCCTGGTGGGCATTGGCGTAACGAATCCCGCCGCCAGCGTAGATGACAGGCCGCTCTGCCTCTATGAGGGCTCTCGCCGCCTTCTTGATCTGCATCTGGTGAACCTTGACCGAAGGCTGGTAGCCGGGAAGGTGGATCTCCGGGTAGCTGAACTCCATCTCCTCCACGGTGATGTCCCTTGGAAGGTCGATGAGCACAGGCCCTGGACGGCCGCTTCTTGCGATGTAGAAGGCCTCTCTGAATGCCTTTGGGATCTCGCTGGCGCTTCGAAGGAGGTAGCTGTGCTTGGTCACTGGCAAGGTAATGCCTGTTATATCGGCTTCCTGGAAGGCGTCCTTCCCAATCAGGTTGGTTGGGACCTGACCGGTCATCGCAACCATTGGGACGGAGTCCATGAACGCTGTGGCGATACCGGTTACGAGGTTTGTGGCACCGGGCCCGGAGGTTGCAAGGCATACCCCTACCTTTCCAGTTGCACGGGCATAGCCATCGGCCGCGTGAGCTGCCCCTTGCTCATGTCTTACCAGTATATGCCTGATATCGGAGCTGTAGATAGCGTCGTACAGCGGCAGGAGCACCCCGCCCGGCAGGCCGAACATCACATCTACGCCCTCTTCCTTGAGACATGCGAGTATCGCCTCAGCACCGCTCATCTTGGTCATTCTATTTCTCCTCCATCAGCATCAGCCTGTTGATGCCCTCCAGCACGGCCTCAACGGAGGCCCTGATTATATCGGCCCCCGCGCCGCGTGCCGTTATCTTCCTATCGGCTATTGCCATCGTCACCCATACCTCAACCAGCGCGTCTGTGCCCCCGGTGATGGCGTCGACATGGTACTCCTCCAGGCGGAAGTCGGCTACCCCTGATAGAGCTCGCCTGATGGCGTTTATGGCTGCATCCACTGGGCCTACGCCCGCGCCTGCTTCCAGTGTCTCTACCCCATTCAACATTATCTTTACGCTGGCGGTGGGAGTCACCTTGTTCCCGCTTACAACGGTCAGCTCTTGAAGCTTGACCTTGGGCTCTATCTGGATGGAGCGGACGATGTCGGCAATCGTCTGCAGATCCACATCCGAGACCCTCTTGCCCTTATCCCCAAGCTCTTTTACCCTATGGACGATCTGCAGGAGCTGCGTCTCCGATACCTCTATATCGAACTCCTTGAGCGCAAGCTCCACAGAGGCCCTGCCCGACTGCTTTCCTAGCACTATGCGCCTCTTTCTCCCCACCTGCTCCGGCCTCATAGGCTCATATGTCGAGGCGTCGGCCTTGATCCCGTGGACGTGGACGCCTGCCTCGTGGGTGAAGGCGTTCTCCCCCACGATTGCCTTGTTCGGGGCCACCTGGATTCCGGTCAATCGGGACACCATGCGAGAGAGCCCGTAGAGCATATCGCACTTGATCCCCGTTCCCGCGCCGTAGAGGTTCTCGAGGGTCATCACCACCTCCTCAAGGCTGGTGTTCCCTGCCCGCTCTCCTATCCCGTTGACGGTCACATGAGCCTCTGAGGCCCCGCCCCGAAGGCCGGCTATTGTGTTTGCAGTTGCCATGCCGAAGTCGTCGTGGCAGTGGACGCTTATCGGCGCGCCTAGCTGGGAGAGCCTGCGAAATATCTCGATTGTCCTCTCAGGGACGAGGACGCCCACGGTATCGCAGAAGCAAAGCCGGTCGGCCCCTGCCTCCAAGCCCTTGCGGTAGAGCCCTTCGAGGAAGTCCAGGTCAGCGCGGCTTGCGTCCTCGCCGCTCAGCTCCACGATGAGGCCGTGATCCTTTGCGTACTCGGTAACCTCCACCGCCTTCTCCAAAACGGCCTTTCGAGTGGAGCGAAGCTTCCTCTCTATATGGAGATCCGAGACGGAGACTACGAGATGGATGGAGTCCAGGTCGCAGTCGAGGGCATGGTCCACGTCCCCCAAGACCGCGCGGGAGTATCCGCAGATCTCGGCGTTGAGCCCCTCGGAGGCTATGGCCCTCATCGATTGACGCTCGCCCTCAGAGGTCATAGCAGAGCCCGCTTCTATTACATGTACTCCTAATAGATCGAGCTTTTGTGCGATGGCAAGCTTTCCCTCCCTGGTCAACGATACTCCGGGGGTCTGCTCTCCATCGCGCAGAGTGGTATCCAGAAGACGAATATTACCTAATAAAGCGATCCCACGCATACATATTTGATCACCAACCGGCTCGAGGCCGGCCGTAGGGCATCCTACCTGATCGTTGATAAAGTTGACGAGGGGGAGGGGCCTTAAGATGCTGACAGGGGCCTTGGGAAAGATTTATCTCATCTCGTACGCCACCAGTAGTCTCCAGCTTGATGGAGTTTCCCTATGGAGTTCTGAAGATGGGTTCCGATAAGACGGAAGCGATGGAGATCGCAGAGCTGCTGCTCACCGCGGAGATATACAACCGATCGGAAGGCCTGACCGAGGATGACCTGCCTCCAAAGATCAGGAAGCGTTACTTCGATCACCAGGTAAAGGGCGTCAAGCGCCCCATATACGTAACATCTGCCGATGTGGAGGGCATATACGGCCCCATGGACGTCAAGGCGAGGTCCAAGAAGCTGCCCTTCGTGAACCTGGAGGAGTTCGGCTCACAGCTTCGGCTAACCGTCTTTGACCTGGGGGCCAGGTGGTTGGCTCACCAGGACTCGCTGGAGATGATCCGGGCCAATCCAACGTTGGCCTACTTCTACCAGAACTACGACTCGCTCGATGTCAGCTACGCCGAGGCAAGGAGTCTGAACCGTCCCCTCTACGCCGATCGTGAATGGATCGAGGCAAAGATCAAGGAGATGTGCTCCGACGTCAAGGAGGCCGACGATCTCTTGAAGCTCGTCCGCATAAGCGCCCCCGAGGACGTTAGGGAGCAGCTCGAAGATCTCATTCTCACTATGGAGCAGCGCGACGAGATAGCAAAGGCTGCGAAGGCCTTGGAGCATCGAGAGTATCTGAAGGAGGTGGGCCTCCACGAGATAGGTAAGCTGCTCTTCGTTGGACCGCCCGGGACGGGAAAGACCTCTGTCGCGCGCGCGCTCTCGGGATGGTTCGGCCTTCCCTTGATAGAGGTAAAGCTCTCCATGGTCACAAGCCAGTACCTAGGAGAGACCTCCAAGAACGTAGACAAGGTCTTCGAGCTCGCTAAACGGCTGAGCCCTTGCATACTCTTCATTGATGAGTTCGACTTCGTCGCGAAGACGAGGACCTCCGACGAGCATGGCGCGATCAAGAGGGCGGTCAACACGCTCTTGAAGGCCATCGACGAAGTGAGCCTGATAGACGATGGCGTCTTGCTCATAGGGGCCACGAACCATCCCCAGCTACTCGACTATGCAGCCTGGCGGCGTTTCGACAAGGTGCTGACCTTTCCCCTTCCCGATCAGGAGATGCGTCAAAAGATCCTTGAGAAAGTACTATTCCGCATCGACGGCCAGGTGGACGCGGGCGTTTTGTCCGAGCTCACCGAGGGCTACTCAGGGTCAGACCTTCGCCTGGTTGTGCGCGAGGCCGTGCTCAACTCGCTGCTTGAAGACCGCAAGAGGATCGATCAGGCAGATCTCCTCCGAGCTGTGGAGGACTTCGACCGGCGGATCTCCGACCACAGGCGGAGCACCATCTCATGATGGTGACCCTTCTTGGGACAGGGGATGCCATAGGCACCCCCAAGATCGGCTGTCGCTGTCCTGCCTGCACCGATGCCCTCCGGGGGGGGCTGAGCCGGAGGATGAGGTTCTCGGTATTGATCGATATCGACGGACATAGAGTGCTCGTGGACACAAGCCCCGATCTTAGATGGCAGCTTCTCAAGAAGGAGATTGCCCGCGTGGATGCTGTGATCTGGACCCACGCCCATTATGATCACTATGCGGGCTTCGGCGACTTCCACAGGGTGCAGAACCGGGTTCCGGTCTATGCCCTGAAGGACACCATGGACTACATACTGAACTACCTCTACTTCCTGCGCCCCGAGCGGCACGACGCAGTCGCAATGGAGCCGTTTGAGCTCGCAGGAGCCGAGTTCGTCCTCCTTCCAGTAAACCATCCCCCTACGGAGACGGTTGGAGTCCTCGTGAGAGACGGTAGCAAAAGGCTCGTGATTACGAGCGACACAACCCAGGATATTCCCTCGGCTAGCCAGAAGCTGATGAGAGGCGCGGACTTGATGCTTGCCGATGCCATCATGCCGCCTGGCTACAACCTGGATAAGCACATGAACGCCGAGGAGGCCGTGGCCTTGGCAGGGAGGCTCGATGTCCGGCGAGTTGCGCTCACCCACCTGAGCCATCTATTCCCTCCCCACGAGATCGCGGTCAAGAGGTGGCCGCTTGGTCACGATATGATGGAGCTAGAGGTCTGACGCCTTCCTGCCGCGCATCCTCAGCCCCGGCCAATGCCATCTCATCTCAATCGAGATCCGAACATTGCGATATTCATATCCTCGCTATTCGATTTGGGTGAGTGTATTCCTCCCTATATCAACCACGAATGAACGCGAATGAACGCTAATATTCTCCCTTAAATAGCACATGTGATCATATATATATATATATGTATGGTCGTTCTATCGATGTTCATGCGTGCCTAAATTGACAAAAAGTCCACGTGGAGCGATGAATCCTTCCTACACAGTCATGCGAAGAACCTGATATTCTATCTCGCGAGAAGGCAGCGTCCTCAACCTTCGTCATCTTCTTCGCTTCGCTATTAGGATCAGGCCGAGGAGGGCAAAAAAACATCCAAATCCAGGAGCGTCCCTTGCGGCTTCGACGATTGGTTTAGAGCTCTCCTCCATGAGCGACGGCTGGGAGACGAGGATGTACTCCTGTGAATCCAATTCAAGGCCGAGCGATCTCGCCATCTCGAAGGACTTCTCGGAGTTCTCCGTCACACCGACCGCGGCAAGAGCCAGGCCGCCGTTGTACCAGGCTTCAGAAAAGCCGCCATTGAGGTGGAGGGCGTTTCTAAAGCATGTGACAGCATCGTCATATGCTCCCTTTCGGGCGAGCATCACCCCCTTGTTGTTCCAGGAGGGGGGGTAGTACAGGTCGAGCTCCATCGATCGAACGAAGCAATCCAATGCCTCATCATCTCTCCCAATCTCGGCTAGTATCACCCCCATCTCGTTCCAAAGCGCGGGGCTCTTATCGTCGAGCTCCTTTGCGCGATCCAGCCGTTCGAGCGCCTCGTCGGTCCTCCCCATTCGGTAGAGGGAGTCGGCCATGTTGCACCACGGGAGCGGAGACCTGTCGTCCAATTCCGCCGCCTTGCCGTAGCACTCCATTGCCTCCTCGTAGATGCCAAGCCTTGCGAGGATCAGCCCCTTGTTGTTCCAGGCGTCGGGCAAGCTAGGATCTGCAAGGGCCGCCTGCTCAAAGGAGGTCAGCGAGTAGTTGAGGAAACCCCGTCTGTAGAACGAGTTCCCCTGGAGGGAAAGCTTGCGGGCCGCATCGTACGCTGAGAGGTTATCTTTCCCATCCTCGGACCTCGTTGGCATGAGGACGATCTCGCGCCTCTCTTCCGTTAGGGAAAGCTCCTCCCCCACTTGAATCCCAAGCCTTCTCGCCAGGGAGAGGGCCTCCTCGCCCTGGCCCGTCCTGCCGAGCCTCATCAGGACGAATCCTTGGTTCTGCCACGCGGTGGCGTCTTTCGCGTCGAGGTCGCATGCCATCTCGAAGGATTCGAGCGCCTCGGCCGGTCGATCCAGCCGATAGATGACGACTCCCTTGTTGTTCCAGGGCTCTGAGAAGTTCGCGTCTACCTGGATCGATATATTGTAGTATCTCAGGGCATCTTCTTCAAGACCTGCCTGAAAGAGGACGTTTCCGAGGTGGTTGTAGAGCGCTGCGTACTCCCCAGTCTCTTCTTCGGAGCAGACGGAAGTGATGAGAGCGCATAAGCCGAAAGCAAGGGCCAGTCCTACCGCAATCCAGCCACTAGCTGTTCTCATCTCTTACTCCACTCAGTTAGATCAAAGGGTTCGGCCTGTCTTTGCATGGCCCAGGGGCCCCCATCTCATCGGGCCCTGGCCAATGCATCGTCGACTACGATATAGTCCTTGACCGCGCAGACCGCGGAGAAGGCTATCAGTATGTGCTTTCCCTCCCCCCTATACATGGAGCGGGAAAGCTCCGACCCTGGCTTTGCCACGAGGTCGACGAGCTCGCCTGTCTCGGGCTCGACGATGATGTTCTCGATCTGCCCGAGCACCTTTCCTTCCACGGTCACTATCTCCTTTCCGGCCAGGCTGCTTGCGTAGATCTTGGACATATCCCTCACCTGTAGCCTATCAAGGAGCTCGGCTCAACCTTCGTCCCGCCCTTGAGCCGCTCTTGAATCCTCTCGTAGTAGCTGACCATGTTCTCCTCGATGCTTGGCCGAACCCGCTTCAAGGCCTGGTGGAAGTGTCTCATCTCGACGATTGTGGAGTTCTCCCTCATGGCCAGCATCACTGCTTCGCGGCAGAGGGCCTCGATGTCTGAGCCCACATAGCCCTCGGTCAGCTCGGAGAGCTCCTCCAGGGCAACGTCGCGATCGAGCGGTATGGCCGCTGTATGGACCCTCAAGATCTCATGCCTTCCCTGCTTGTCCGGCGGGCCTATCAACAGAAGGCGGTCAAACCTCCCCGATCGGATGAGCGCCGGGTCGATGATGTCGGGCCGGTTGGTGGCAGCGATCACCACAACGTCCTTTAAGGCCTCCAGGCCGTCCATCTCCGCGAGCAGCTGGTTTACAACCCGTTCGGTGACCCTGGATCCCTCGTCCATGCCCCGCATGGGTGCGATCGAGTCGAGCTCATCGAAGAATACGATGGATGGCGAGACCTGCTTTGCCTTTCTAAAGATCTCGCGAATGGCTTTCTCAGACTCCCCGACCCACTTCGAGAGCATCTGAGGCCCTCGAACGGAGATGAAGTTCGCGTTCGTCTCGTTTGCGACCGCCTGGGCGATTAGGGTCTTTCCAGTGCCCGGCGGCCCGTAGAGGAGGATCCCCTTGGGGGGGCGGATGCCCATCTTCTCGAACCTCTCCGGGGTCTTGAGCGGCCACTCTATCGACTCGATAAGTTCCTGTCGGAGGTTGCCAAGGCCTCCCAGGTCCTTCCAGGTGACGCGAGGCAGCTCGACGAGGACCTCCCTCATCGATGAGGGCTCTATCTCCTTCAGGGCCTCCTCAAAGTCCAGCGACGTGACCGTCATCTCGTCGATCACCTCCTGGGGGAGGTCCTCGTCCATCCCCATATCGGGCAGGAAGCGGCGAAGCGTCTTCATCGCAGCCTCCTTGCAGAGAGCGCTGACGTCCGCCCCCACAAAGCCGTGTGTCCTGTCGGCAAGCCCTCCAAGGTCCACATCCTGGCTTAGGGGCATGTTTCGAACGTGGATCTGGAGAATCTCGACGCGGTCTTTTTTGTCTGGCACGCCGATCTCGATCTCCCTGTCAAACCTGCCTGGCCTGCGTAGAGCCGGATCTATGGCGTCCACCCGGTTAGTTGCGCCGATCACGACCATCTGCCCCCGTTCCGTCAGGCCGTCCATCATCGCCAGGAGCTGGGCCACCACGCGGCGCTCGACCTCTCCCGTGACCTCGCTTCGTTTGGGCGCGATCGAGTCGAGCTCGTCGATGAAGATGATCGAGGGCGTTGTCCGGTTGGCCTCTTCGAAGATCTCCCGGAGGCGCTGTTCGCTCTCGCCGTAGTACTTCGACATGATCTCGGGACCAGCAATCGAGAAGAAGTTTGCGCCGCTCTCATTTGCAACTGCTTTTGCGATCAATGTCTTTCCGGTTCCAGGCGGTCCGTGCAGGAGGACTCCCTTGGGAGGCTCGATTCCCAATTTACGAAATATCTCGGGGTGCTTCATCGGAAGCTCGATCATCTCCCTTACCCTCAGCACCTCGGTGCGGAGGCCTCCTACGTTCTCGTAGGTCACGCCGGTTGCCTTCACCGCGCCAAAGTCCTTCGCTGGCTTCTCCCGAAGAAGTATCTCCGTCCTCTCGGTGATGACGACAACGCCAGAGGGATCGGTATCCACAACCACTAGGGGGATTGCCTCCAGCCTGCCGATGAAGGGGTGGGTCGCCGAGCTCATTATGGGAAGGATGTCGCCTTTCACAACAGGCCTCTTCAGCGTCTGGCGGCGGATCAGCTCGCCTGCATCCTGGCCGTAGTGCATCGTCGGGGAGTCGGATGGCGCAAGCACCATACGGAGCGCATCAGCCGGCTTTGCGCGGCGCACCTTGACGCGATCGCTGATCCCAACGCCGCAGTTCTGCCTGATGAAGCCATCTATCCGGATGTAGTCCTGCGACCAGTCCTGCCGGTCTGCCCGCCAGACCTTGGCTGCGGTGAGCCTCTTGCCCTCGATCTCGATGATGTCGCCAGGCGAGAGCCTAAGCGTCAGGAGGGCGTTTGGGTCCAGCCGGGCGATCCCGCGGGCCGAGTCGTTCGGGTAGGCCTTCGCCACCTTGAGGGTGATCTCCTTAACTTCCCACACGATCTGCCGTTTATATGGCTGAGATTATTTAAATTTATCTCCAACCGAGCCTCTACGCAGGCCGGACTTCATGGAGATCGGGATTGTTGAGATCCGAATCTCCTCCACAATCCCCAACCTCTAGCCCCCTTCTTTAAAGCCAGGCCCAATATCCTGATCCCAGGGGAGGTGTTTGTAATCCCTCTCGCTTTACCCTTCCAGATAGAATCGAGCCTAAAGCACACGGCATTATAGTCCAAAAGGACGCCTAGTTGATTTTTTATTTAAATATAATAATAATATTATATATATTACAGCGTCGAATGCATCCGGGCTTGCGCTTTGGTATAGCTCTATCAGCTCAAGAAGAAGAAGATATGATACGACGATGGTTACCAAAATCCAGCCGCGGGGCTGGAGCGTGACCAGCCATGAACCGCAAAGAATGGATAGACTGATAAAGACAAGTAAGAGGAGAAAAGATGAGAGAAATAGTATAATGTCAACAGGCTCAACTCCTTGAAATCCCTCGAAAATAAACATGCCAATGAATACAAAAATCCCAAGAACCACGCTGAATAATGCCAAAAATGCCCTAATAAATATGATCGCTGCAAGAATGAAAATGCCAGTTGGAACGTCTTTTCCCGGTCGCTTCAAATAGCATTTCATATAGCTACATCTTATGTTGTAAATATGTATTTAAATTATCTTCGGTCGTGGATCTGTTATGGGTTGGATTTTGGGCCGGTTTTGGATTACGACATCACTGTATATCGATTATCCCAAAAAATCCCTTTCAATGATTTTTAGCAGGATCGCGAGCCGTAGACAGGTTCTAGAAAATCCAACCGATTTAAGAATCACGACCCGGAACATCTCTTCCTGATTTTTTCATGTCATTCTCTCCAGAATAGGCCTCGTACTCCAATGGGTATTGTTGCACTCATCCATTTTAAATCTTGCCATCTTAAAACATGATATTTCAGGGCTGGCTGCAGATAGGAAATGGGCATATGTCCAGCTCAAGAATTTGAACGCAATCTGGTTGGCATGCTCAGGCGGCGGCGCCTTGTCCCCTCCAGGCCAAGCGCCATCATCCGCCTTTCCCCATCCGCTCGATCTCCCCATGAAATATCCTCCGGAGTATCGCGAGCGTGCAAGCATACGCAGGCTCGGTCCCAGCAGGCCCGAGGCTGCTGGAAAGAAGGCTGGCCCGGTGGCTGTAGGGCGTATCGGATGCATAGCCGAGCATTCCGACCTCGGGCCCTCGCGCTGGATCGAGGTAGCCCTCGGGCGCCCGATCGAAGATTGCGGAGAGATAGGGCACTGCCTCCATCTCTATGCCCTATAGTCCTCTCGCCTGAACCGCTCCATGATCCGGCGGTTGTGCAGGAAGGTCCCACACACGGCGACCGGCTTCTGTCGATCTAATGCTGCGGCCGTGAAGAGGCCGGCCCTTGAATCCTTTGGACCAAGGGCTCTTGCCTCCAGCCTCCCCTGCGTATCGGTCTCCCCCTCATGCTGTTGTGCAGATCCAAAGCTGTCCATCGGACCCTCTGGCCGCAACATGGACCAGTCCGGTTTCCTCATCGAATATGGCGCTTGAGTCCGACGACAGGACGCCGCCTATTGGGTGCCACTCTCCCTGCATGTTGAACCAGAGGCTGTTATCGCCGGCACAGACGAACGCCTGCAGATCTCCGCTGGAACCCGCGACCAGCGCTGAGTTTGCCTTATAGAAGCTCCCATCAGCCGGCGCGATATAGCCGCCGAGGCCGACCCAGCCAGTGCCATCCACGAACTCCCATAGCGCCCCGTCGCCGCCACGAACGAAGGTGCATAAGGCGGATTCGGAATCGAAGGCCGGGATTGCGTCAGACGTGATGTAGCCGCCGTGGCCGAGCCAGCTGCCGTCGGCGTTCTCATAGAGGGCGCCGTCGCTTCCCCGGACGAAGACATGCATGATTCCAAGCGCATCGAAGATCACATACGGGTTCGAGGTAATCTCGCCACCGAAGTAGGACCAGGTGCCCGTAAGGGTTTCCGTGTCGAAGTCGTTTATCCAGAGCGCGTCATCCTCGCCCTTGACCGCGATCTTCAAGTGATCGCCTTCTGGCAGAAGGACTGCGCAGGGATTGGAGGCTATGCCGCCTCCTAGAGGCACCCAATCGCCGTCGAGCATCCTGTCCCACAGGGCGCCGTCGCTTCCCTGGACGAATATGTGGATCTGGCCATCATCGTCGATTACGGCATAGGGGTCTGATGTGATGTACCCGCCGAGTCCAGCCCAAGTTCCATCGACGCTGTCCCAGAGAGTGTTATCGCCACCTCTGACGAAGACGTGGATCCGACCCTCTACATCCTGGATCATGGATGGACTTGAGGTCAGGTAGCCGCCAAGGCAATTCCACTGGTAGTCAGCTTCTGGCGCTAATTTTACTACCCAGGAATCATATTCACCGTGGTTTCCGCTGACATCGCCGTCATTGGAATTAGCGCTTCCAGCTACGATA
Organism: uncultured Methanotrichaceae archaeon; assembly: GCA_964632755.1. Lineage (GTDB taxonomy): Archaea > Halobacteriota > Methanosarcinia > Methanotrichales > Methanotrichaceae > JAFGMR01. The sequence goes on along the minus strand of CAZWDT010000001.1, from coordinate 1,962 downwards.
TAGCCTTCGTCAGTGGTCTGCTGGATGCTAGATGCACCTTCACTGCCGCTGCCCCCCAGACACTTCTGCCACTCTAACGACCCGCTTGAGCTGAGCTTGACCACCCAGTAATCAGATTCACCATGGTTTCCGCTGACATCGCCGTCATTGGAATTAGCGCTTCCAGCTACGATATAGCCTTCGTCAGTGGTCTGCTGGATGCTAGATGCACCTTCACTGCCGCTGCCCCCCAGACACTTCTGCCACTCTAACGACCCGCTTGAGCTGAGCTTGACCACCCAGTAATCAGATTCACCATGGTTGCCGCTGACATCGCCGTCATTGGAATTAGCGCTTCCGGCTACGATATAGCCTTCGTCAGTGGTCTGCTGGATGCTATATGCATTATCCCAGTCGCTTCCCCCGAGACACTTCTGCCACTCTAACGCACCACTTGAACTGAGCTTGACCACCCAGGAATCAGATTCACCGTGGTTTCCGCTGACATCGCCGTCATTGGAACTAGTCTTTCCAGCTACGATATAGCCACCATCAGTGGTCTGCTGGATGCTATATGCATTATCCCAGTCGCTTCCCCCGAGACACTTCTGCCACTCTAACGCTCCGCTTGAGCTGAGCTTGACCACCCAGTAATCAGATTCACCATGGTTTCCGCTGACATCGCCGTCATTGGAATTAGTGAGTCCAGCTACGATATAGCCTCCGTCAGTTGATTGATGGATGCTTTGTGCCCATTCAAAGCCGATGCCCCCGAGACACTTCTGCCACTCTAACGCTCCGCTTGAGCTGAGCTTGACCACCCAGGAATCAAAACCACCGTGGTTTCCGCTGACATCGCCGTCATTGGAATTAGTGAATCCAGCTACGATATATCCTCCGTCTGTGGTCTCCTGGATGCTTTGTGCATTGTCTAAGTCGCTGCCCCCGAGACACTTCTGCCACTCTAACGTCCCGCTTGAGCTGAGCTTGACCACCCAGTAATCATCAAATCCGTGGTTTCCACTAACATCGCCGTCATTGGATTCAGGACCTCCAGCTACGATATAGCCACCGTCAGTGGTCTGCTGGATGCTATATGCATCATCCCAGTCGCTGCCCCCGAGACACTTCTGCCACTCCAGAGAGACGAATGCTGATGCGGCAGCGTTCATTGTACTATGAGCAATGCTATTATTCTCCGATTCATTAAAGCTCGGAATTCGAGTATCAAGAGCACTTCTAATAGACCGATTTCCGTGCTCCTGAGTAAAGCGCATCGGTATTGTATTTGGATCGTAATGCGGTGTCCAGGATAATTCATGAGAGGATAAATAGGATGATTCAGAATAGCCAGAAGAGAAATTGGAAAGAGGATTTTCGGCCAGAGCAGGCATAATAGATACAAAAAAGATAGCCACACAAAGGAGAACTAAATATTCCATAGATCCGCGTTTCTGCATTGATACCAATCCTTCTTTAATAATCACTAACTGTAAAACTATCTTTATCTATTAAAACATTTCGGAAGAGGGCAATATCGCCCAAAGATCCATGATCACCTCCATAGAATCAACAAGCCGCAATCCAGGCGCCAATGCCCCCCCTCGATCCGCCCCCACGCCCGCGATCATCCGCCCCTCCCCATCCGCTCGATCTCTATCTGAAATATCCTCCGAAGTATCGCGAGGGTGCAGGCTTAAAGTCGGCTCGGTCCCAGCAGGCCCGAGGCTGCTGGAAAGAAGGCTTGCCCGGCGGCTGTAGGGCGTATCGGATGCGCAGTGATGCATTCCGACCTCGCGCTGGATCGATGCAGCCCTCAGGCGCCCTATCGAAGATCGGAGAGAGGGCCCTCCCCCATCCCTCCGGCCTGAGCCGCTCCATGATCCTCTTGTTGTGCAGGAATGTCCCCCAGACGATAACAGCCTTCCGTCGATCGAATAAGCCTGCCGTAAGGAGGAAGCGACATACCACTTCATCGAGACT